>NZ_SJPV01000003.1:700958-729996 GCF_007860135.1 Novipirellula artificiosorum | reverse complement strand
TAAGGTGCATCTGGCGCTGATGGGTTGGCGATTGATCTTGATTTAAGCACCAATACCAATAACCGATTCGTCCGCCAGATGCATTTCCTTTATTGAAAAATTGTGTGTTCGAGCCCCTTCCGCCTCGCCTTCGCTTCGGCCCGCACCGCGATCAGGGGCCGAAGCGAAGGCGAGGCGGAAAGGGGAGCCCCCATTCTGCTGAGCCCGAGCCAAGGTCAAGAACTCAACGACTTGCACCCACTAATTCCGTGGGAGAGCCAGATTTGGTTTGGCCTCCATAGCTCATGCCGCTTAACGTGCAAGCTGATACGATCGCGACGTTGTTTAAGAAATCTCTTCGATTCGTTTTTGGCATGGCTCGTTCCTTGTTCAGTCTCAGTTGAGGGCTGGGGGGCAGATCTGAAGACCTGCCCGCAACGGCACTACCACATGCTGCGCATTGGATATGCGTTCATACTGGTCACGCCTACAGGGCCGCCCTCAACTCGAAGACCCAAGGACGACTGAGTTTCGTGCAGTTGCGTTGAAAAATTCAGCATATTCTATTTCCCTTCTTTGATCCCTCTGCAGTTTTGCGTGCGAACAGGTGTTGCCGTCTTACTGGGCATCGCTTCACGCAGGTTTCGAAAAGTGCCATTGCTACTGAGCCGTTGAGAAATCCCACTGGACCATTTTCTCGTCCTGGGACTTCCAGCTGATCGAGCGGATGTCGAGACCGTCACTGGCTGGTACATGCAGGCGGAGCAAGGCACTTCTTCCTTCGACTGGCACCTGCACGGTGATGTCCTGCCAGGTTGTCGATTCAGAGATGTCGAAGCCGACCGTCTGGCCGGTTGCAGGAAACTCTGCCTGTTCTTGGGTTCGCCACTGAACGCGTCCCGTTCCGCTCTTGCCATCGACGCCCCGAGCTTGCAGATGCAGCGTGATCGGCCCCTCAAATTGCACTTGAGCCGTTCCTAGGAACGGTTGCCCTCCTTGGGGAACCACGCGGATGCCGCCCTCGATCGGATCGATCCGGCATTGCTTGGCGACCAGCCCACTAGTTGGACTCTTGGGATTCGTAGTCGCGGTTGTTCTTTGTTGAAAGTCTGGGTTGGGTTTCGGGGGAAGTCCTCCGGTCTTCTCAAAGTGTGCATCAATGAGCTTGCCAAGCTCGGCCACTTTCTCCGGCATCTCGGCAGCGAGATTCCTGGATTCACCGAGGTCGTCCTTGAGATTGAATAGTTCGACGAGACCTTCGTACTGGTCCGGTCTACGGGTGTAGCGTCGGATGAGTTTCCAATCGCCGACGCGCACCGAGATACCCCCGCCGTGATACGGGAAATAGGTCACGCTCGTTCGCTGGTTCCCTCCGGCGCCCTCTGTGAGAACCTTCGCAAAGGACTCCCCATCGATGATGTGGTTGTCAGGTTCAGGTTGGCCGGTCAGTTCAAGCAGGGTGGGATAGAGGTCGATATTATTGACGACGGCATCGCTAACGCTGCCAGCCGGAATGTGTTCGGGCCACCGTACCATCAGTGGAACACGTTCGCCGCCTTCATAGAGATCCGATTTGCCGCCCCGCAAACCGAGATTCTTCGTCGGATGCTGAAGGCCCGCGAAATCGTTGTAGATCTTTGTGTAGCCGTAAGTTTTGCTCTTTGGATTGGCCATCTTTCGCTTTTGTTCGCTCGCCCCCATGCTTTTCACGTTGCCTCCGTTGTCGGAGAAGAAAACGACAATGGTGTTGTCGGCGATACCGAGCTGGTCAAGTGCGGTCATCACTCGTCCGAAGTTGTCATCCATGGTCTTCAGCATGGCCCCGTAGACCGGGTTCGTATGACCATCAGGCTTTGACTCTTTTTTGGCGAACTTCTGGATAAGATCCAGTTTCGCTTCCCAGGGGCCGTGGCAGTCATACATCCAAAGGTTCAGATAAAACGGTTCGTCTTGATGTTCGGTGATGTACTTGATGGCCTCCGTGCCGAGCCGGTCGTCGATGTGTTCACCCTCTGGCCCGTCAACAATATTACCGACACAATGATCGCCACTTGGCTTTCCGTCAGGGTGGATCCCGTGCGGTGAGAAATAGGTACTTGCAGGAGGTCCAGTATCAGGTGCAGAGTGAAATGTGAACTCAAAGCCGTGCTGGCCCGGCCAATGCTCCTGAGTCAGTCCGAGGTGCCATTTGCCCATGTGAGCGGTGCGGTAGCCGGCGCCGAGGAAGGCCTCGGCCAGTGTCGTCGCGTCAGGATTCAGGTAAGTGCGGCTCTTGGTGAGCAGGTATTCATCTTGGCTTGTGGCAGGCTGATAAACCTGTTTTCCCCAAGGCTCCGGCTCAACGTGTCCGTGGGCGGAAAGGATACCGTGACGAGATTCTTCTTGCCCCGTCATGATAGAGGCCCGACTGGGAGAGCAGAGCGGATGCGCGTAGGCGTTGGTGAAACGCATCGCCTGTTTGGCAAAAGCATCGATGTTCGGCGTCTCGTAGTATTCGCTGCCAAAGACACCCCCGTCGGTCCAGCCCATGTCATCGACCAGAAAGAGAATGATGTTCGGTGGTCGTCCCGGTTCGGCATTTGCCCTGGCTGACAGGCAAGCAAGGCCAACAATGGGCAAGAGGAGCAAGGCGTAACGAAGTCTCATAGGTTTTCTCTCTTTAACAGGCTTGTATGTAATGAATAGAAAAACGGTCGGTTATGCAATTTGATCCTCCCACCGGCAGAAGGACACGCGACCGGATCAATTCGGGATCACTTCACTGGGCCACTTTCCAGATAGCTTCTTCGGATATGGAAAACGATCCCATGGTCTTCCGTTCCAAATAATTGACCAATCGCTCGAACTCGGCCGACTCATCGTCACTTGGACTTTCGGTTAGAAAAATCGGCCATTTCGGTTGGCCCCAGAATGTTTCTTCGTATTGCTCGCCTTCGCGTTCAACAAGTAGCAGACCGGAAGTGTTGTCGTTTCCGATCTCTCCAAACAGGATGTCAATTTGCACTGGACCCCGCTCCAGCTCAATCCACTCACCGCAGGCGAAACCGGCCGACGCAATCAAACATGGAAAAGCAGGATTGTTAGAGAGCGAAACTCCGCGCTCCTTGAATGAAGAGTTGCGCATTGATCCTTCGAAGACAGGTCTTCCGCAGTCGCAACACCGCACGAAACAAGAAAGGCGATGCATGGACTCAACCAACAAAATAGTACAGAGCCAAGTCGCCTGAAGTGACTCTTGTTCAAGATTGTAACCCAATGCGTAGTGGACGATGCGAGAGGTCATTGGAAAGTCGCTATCGAATTATTGGCTGGTTTCATACCGGCTACGATCCGGTTCTGGTCTACCGGCGTTCCCCAAGCACTTGTCGGATCGCCTCGAGACGTGATTTATCTGGAAAGCCTTTCGCATCCCGCGTTGGGGCCAACCATCCACCTTCATCGTACTCATTCCACGCGTAGATGATGACAGCGTTCGCCTCGCAGATGTCTCGATGTTGGTCCACGAATTGCAACGCCTCATCTAGATGCGATGCAATCTCGTCGGGTGTCGCTTTCGAAGGGAATACCGATTGTTTGTGGTAATCGCCATCTACTTCCCATGAAACGGGATTGTCCTGCCGAGTTCTCTTGTCCCATCCCGTCGTTACCAACGGAATGTACGGTGCCTTGTGATTCACAGCGTTTTCCCAGAGTTGAGTTTTGACTGAGTTCGCGAGATCGACGAAAGCAGGAGACGAGTTGGATTTGGCGTAACTCGAGACGGCGTCAAATCCGAGGGGAATTGCTTTCTTTACATCGGCGGCAGGATGCCAACCCATGAAAACGTAGTAAGGATTCAACTCCCGCTCACGGGCTAACGCAATAAACTCTTGAAGCCGTCTTTTCGGCAGTCCTTTGGACGAGAACACATAAACCAAGGGACGATTGCCAAGCACCGTTTGGTACCCCGGCTCCTGCAACAGTGCGATAGCTCGCTTTCGTTCGCGAAGCCAAGCGGCTTCGGGCAAGTCTAAAGTGTTTTTCAGGATCAAGCAAAATCGAAGCTTGCTGCGTCTTGAACTCCCAAGATATTGCCCCAATGCGGTGCTCATCGTGGAGGACTCTGGGTAGAGCAAAAATGCCCAGTAGTCCAGTCCTGCATCTGCCGCGTAATCAATCTCCTGATCCATGACCGTCTGGTCGCCGCCATCGATTGAAACAACGCCGTCCTTGCCTATGTTCGCAAACCAAGGCAGACGCGATTGATACTTGAGTGGGCTCAGTGATCGCTCGACCTGCTGGGTAATACTGCCACCGGTCCAAGCGTCCCAGCGAATCGCTCCAACGATCGGTTTCTCATCCGCAGAAACCAACATGCTCCACAACGACAGAATGAATAGTGCAAGAACCCGAGTAGTCATAATTATGCTCTCTGTTTGGTCACTAGAAACAATTTGCAAGCGATTCTCATGGTCGCCTTCCAACGGATGTGCCATCACGAAACCCTTGCACGCCGGTCAGTCAACGGAGTTCGTGCTCCGCGTCTTTTTATTGTGTATTTCCGAATCCAAGAATACTGACCTTACCGCTTCTAGATACCCGTAGCCGTATGTTCGGCAGGGCTGTAAATAACTGGTCTCGGTCCACTCGTTCCAGCTATTGATTGTGATCAGCGGGGTCTGGTCAGGATGCTGGTCCACAAACTCCTTCGCCCTTTCGAGGGCTTGCTTGAAGCGTGCCGGCGTGTTGTCTTTGATCACAGGACCGATTTCATTGATCTTCCTCGGGCTATTGTCCCAGCCTATCGAGACGTGCGGATGGTAATTGGCGTTGCTGGTGCGATCCACCTCGTTCCAAATCCGAACAACGTCCGGAATGATTTCTTTGTACTCGCGGTCCACATTGGTCATGTGAACAAACTGGTAGTGCGTGAGCGAATCAAATCCGAAGTCTTCGATCAATTGATCCTGGTTTCCGAGTTTTCCGCCATCGACACCCGTCAACTGATGCCCACCTCCCTTGCGAAGCGTCGCCTGCAACTCGATATCAGGAAAGCCAGCGTCCTTTGCCGTCGACCGAAACCACTTCATCGCATCGACGGTTTCTTCAATGCCGCCCAGTCCCGCGACTAGGTTGGCAAGATCGTAGATCATCACGACCGGCTTGCCGTCGATCTTGTAATAGGAAGGGTGATGAAAGTACTGGTCAATCCAGCGGTTGACCACGATTTCAAACTCTTCGCGATCAATGCCGCCTTTCCAGACGATCGATTTATTCTTCTTCGTCGAAACGTCATCCGCGTTCCGTCGATCCCACATCAATTTCGCATCATGATTGGCCCACATCACATAAAACTTGACGCGATCGTTGTTGCGAGCCTTAAGGTAACCTTCGTTAAGACATCCCTCGAGGAAAGGTAACCGGTCGTACCAGTACCAGTCGAAGATGAAAACGTTCACGCCATGGTCGGCCGCCGCGTCGATTTGCATTTCCATGACATAAGGATCCGCCTCGTTGGTGTATCCCCAGATCGGGACCCTTGGGTGTTGATGCCCCGGGAATTTTGCCTTGCTCTTCATCACCGTTTCCCATTCGCCGATACCGTCCGGCCAAAACATCCTGGCTCGATCATCGGGATGATACGATGGCCAAACGTAGGCGGCCACGTCGTACTTTTGGACCGGATTCTCATCGGACTTGTTTTTTTCTAATGACCGGTCCTGGGCTATGACGTGAGAGCCAAACAGACCTAATACGAGCACAGCAATGGTGAAGGGACGAAGGCAATTCATCGGTATGGTCGTGGTCCAGATTGAGAAGTCAGAGTTGCAACAAAATGTACAGAAATATAGACAGACTGAGAGAACCTCATGCTTCCACATCGGCGGCTTAGAGGACGAAGCCGAACCGTGGCGAACTCGGATGCAGCATTTCTCGGATCACTCCGGCGTCGCTTCATCGGCCACTTTCCAAATAGCTTCTTCGGATACGGAAAATGCTCCCATGATCCTTGGTTCCAAATGATTGAGCAACCGCTCAAACTCAGCCGACTCTTCAACGCTTGGTTTTGCGGTCAGGAAGATAGGCCATTTCGGTTGGCCCCAGAACGTTTCTTCGTACTGCTCGCCTTCGCGCTCAACAAGCAACAGGCCGGTCGTGCCGTTGCCTGAGATCTCTCCAAACATGACGTCAAGTTGCACTGGCTCATGCTCCAGATCGATCCAGTCGCTACGTGCGAAACCGGCTGACGCAACCAGACAGGGGTAAGCGGGGTTGTTGGAGCGGGGTATCCCAAGTTCCTTGAACGAAGAATTTCGCCGCGATCCTTCAAAGACGGGCTTTCCATCGATCGCAACGAGCAAGTGATTGTCGGCGTAGCCCCAGAATCGATATCGTCCTGAACGAGGTGGAACAACCCGACCGTGGTACCATTTCACCCAGCCACCTTCCAAAGCATAGGGGGTCAGCCCCGCATGTTCAGGAAACTGGTGAAAGGCTCCCGCGATACCGCGAAAACTCAGTTGCTTACCTTGCTTGAATGCCTCCAAGCAATCGCGGTCTCGGAAGCCGGATTGGATCAGCGGCGAAAGACCGCGGGCGATGAAGTCTTTCCAAGGAACGTGATTTTCGATTTCATTCGACCCGTCATACCCGAGGATCATTCCTTGCAATGAGCCAGCGCCGGGATTGGTTGAAAGGAGAGAAAGCTCAGGAATCGCCCTGGTCAAATCGTCTTCTAGTTGTCCTTGTGATTTAAGATCGCCCTTTTGATCGAACCTGGCGAAGTCGCCCTCATGCATTAAATCCGCTGGCGTGTCATGGTGAGCGCTCACCGAAATTTCCCCGTCGAGCACGAGTACCTCAGAGCCACTCGCGCTCGCTGAGACAACAAAGCTGGTCCCTAAGTCGACGAATTTTCTTTGAGCTGTATCGACCACAAACCCGACGCCTTGCGGCGGAACAACGAGCTTGACCTGTCCTTCGAGCAGTGAAACACGTTGGTCGCTGTCGAGCATTAACTTGAGTGGCGCCGTCGCGATCACATGCACGCCTGTTTCGCGAAACGCAAGCTCGATCAAACCTTTTGGCATCACCAACTCGTCGCCGGGGTACAGCTCGGTCCCGCTTGCAACGATGCCGTCCTTTCCAACGCTGCTTTGTCCTTCGACTCGAATGACTCTGGCGATACCACGCTCGACCTGCGCGGCTTGCTGTTCAGGTGTGCGAAACCAGCCGAATGCACCAAAGATCAACGAGGCGGCAAGGGCACTCAAGGTCAGCCACAATGGAATCGGCCGCTTCGTGATTCGCGAAACAGACTCGCGTTTGGTCGGCGTGCCTATCGCGTCATCGGCCACGATTTGCTGCCACTTCGCGTCGATTGTCGCCAGCGAACGCAGCGTGGCTCGCGCGTCAGCGCTACTGCGCAGCAAGTTCTCTAGCTGACCGAGCTCCTCGGGAGTGATGGCACCATCGAGGTATCGGTGCAGCAGGCTGAGCTTGTCGTCGTTCATGATTGAGCTCCCGGGAGAGTACTTTCCATGCATCGATATAACTCCTTGCGGATTCGTGAAAGGAGTTGGTAGAGCGAGCCTTCGGTTCGCTTCAACCGCGCAGCCAACTCACGAATCGTTGTGTCCTTCGCGTACGCCGCCAGCGCCAGTTCGCGACGCTCACGCGGTAGCTTCGCGATACAGTGATCCAGCGCTTTGAGTTGTTGCTGCCGCAACAGCAATTCATCAGCGCCTTCTTCTGCCAAGAGTCCAACGATATCCTCGGCGAGTACCAGGCGATCCCGTGCGAATCGCCGCCGCGCCGAAAGCAATTCATAGCGGGCGATCAGACAGGCCCACGCACCGAAGGCGGAATGGTCATCGAGCGTCGAAAACTTACGCAGGGCGGCAACGCTGACCTCCTGCATCACGTCGTCCACTTCCTGCGCCTTCGGGCAGCACGATCGCACGAACGCGCGCAGGCTCGGCTCGTGCAGCGTCCAAAGCCGCAGGAAGGTCTCATGCGGATCAGGACGTTCGTTTTGCCGGTCGGAATCTGTTGCCATTATTGGTCCTCAACTGTACGCTACCGACGACCGCAGAATCTAACGCAGAAATCTAAAAAAACTCTTGGAATTCCGATAAAGTTGTTCTGCCGGAGGCGACTTCCACCGTGTGAGAACGACGGCATCGCGATGGCGTTTTTCTTGTCAGTATCTGGTAGGGCCGGTTCCACCGGCCAGAATAGGTCCACGATGAAATTTACTGTTTGCGACCTGCGGTTAACACATACGCCACGATTCGCTCTAGAGAGGCGGCCAGTGGGAACCGGCCTTACTTGCCTGCCCGAACAAAAAAATCCCGGTCGTACTGTAATCAACACGATCAGGTCCGGACACTGCGCCCAGCAGGCTCAGCTTTTGCGCCGCAGTGAATGAGGGCGCATCGGAAGGGAGGTCTGTGTAGAAAAACAGAACACACTTCTGTTTTAACAGTTCATCTTGGATGTGCTTAACGGAAACGTCTCTGAGTTCCTGCTGATTGTCGATCGCCAAGGCGGCGGCAACCCCCGCGGCCTGTCCCAGGGAGGACCATACAGGCTCCATCCGCACGCTGCACATGGCAACGTGCGTCGAGGAAATCCCCACAGGAAAAAGTATGCCGTTGTGCTGTTCGGGCACCAGTGTGCCGTAGGGTACTTAGTAGGGCCCCGTGGCATCATGCAAGTGAAGCGTTCCTTCTGCGGCACCTTCTCCGTAGCGAGGCTCCTTTCGTCCATTGGGACCTTGAACACGGTGCGCATCGATAAATTCCTGCGCACGACGGGCAATAAAACGATCCTCGCTATCAGCCAGCTTCGAAACCATGTCGCACACCTCCGGCACGCCGCCGGCATGTTTTTGCAGTAGTGCGAACGCCGCATCGAGATCGCCGTAGCCGGGAATGACCTCCAACTGCTTCGCTAGCTCGATCCATACAACCGGGGCAGGATTCGGCAGTTTTTCAAAATAGCTGAGAATGAGATCGGAAGAGCCGCCGTTCTGGCCGATCAGGCCGACCAACCGGCTAAAAATCGCTGAAGTATCTCCAGCAGATTGGGTCAACAGTTTCAGTGCCGACTCGCAATTGGAGCGGCCACTGTTTTCGAGGACATGGAAACAGGCTTCATGGTGCCGCGGATCTTGCAATCCGTTTTCTTCGAGCTGTTCCAATGAAAAAGTAACCAACGAGGCTTCATCGGATGTAAGTCCGTGCAGGAGATAATCATCATCCACCCTTGCCACGGTCTTGGCATGCAGCCGGTCAACAATACTGCCGTTCACCCAATGCCACAGCGCCCACGAAGTGTAGGCCGCCTTATCCACCACGGCATCCTTGACCGATGGCGGGGTCGCAGACGTGATGCCGTCGACGTCCATAAGATAGCGGTCGGCGGGCTTGATCAAAAAATAGTCCAGCGGATAGGTGCCAAGGATCGACCGCTTGTCCTTGAGGATCTGATCAAGCCGATCATAGTCAGACTCCGTAAAAGGCTTATGATCGCCCTTGGTCAAAGGCGCACCCTCGTCATAGTCCAATCGGGAATAGTTTCCAAACGCATCCCAGAACAGGGTGGCCTGCAGGGGTTTACAGGTCCCGTCGAGACAGACTCCGGTGGTGAGCGGCATCTGGTACTCAAAAGGAAAGCCATGGGCATCCAGAATCAGCTCCACCTTAAAAGAAATCGCCGGCGCATCCGGTTTCACGGGATCATGCAATGGAATTCGATACTCCACCCGTTCCTGGCCACACGCCATTCCGCCCATCAAGAGCGCAACCACGAGCATACTTTGTCCGTATAAATTTATAATCCGCCGCTTCATCGTTATCCCATTAACAGTGGTGCGGCGTCGGGATAGACGCGCAGCTCCACAACGCGAGCCGTTTCGGCTCCATTGGTGGCTTCGACAGTCAGACGCACCTTGTCCGCGAGAACCTGTCTAAATTGGTGCCGACGAAAACGCTGGAAATTGTCGCGTTCGCGGACAACACGCTGCCATTTTCCGTTCACGCGGCACTCCAACGTATAGTCACGCACACACTCTTCAGGCACCCGATTCGTGCGCTGCGTGGGCATGGAAACGGTCAGGTCCGTGTCAAACACGCACTGGATAGCGCCGACTTTTGACGGCTTTTCCAGTGTCAGCTCGATCGATTGAGGCAGTGACTGTTTCGAGTCAGACTCCCAGGTATTCGTTTTGCCATCCAGTGTCGGGCGGGCAATGCCGTTAACCACATTGTCCGCAGTACTCGGGCCGCTGGTGGCGGTCACCTTGGCACCGAGCGCGAGATCCGCCGGATCGCGATTCGGAATGCCCGGTACATACTGGTCGTTTTTAAGCAACAGCTGCTGCAGCTCGGTCATGTGCTCCTGATACACCCCGCGCGGTGTCGTTTGATGCTTCAATGCTACTCCGGCAGCCGTTCCGGCCGCCTGTCCGGTCACCGCACAGGACGCTTGAATACGCACCGTTCCCAGCGCTAAATGCGTAGCACTGGCGCAGCGACCCGCCATCAATAAATTATCGATGTTACGTGAATACAGGCAACGGTAGGGAATCTGCCCAATTGGAATATGGGTATCAATGGTGAAAGGGCCTTCCGTGGAAAGAATACCGAGATGATGGTGCACATCCAAAGTCCAACCGGTATGAGCGATCACATCATCGAACTGTCGATTTTCAATCGCGTCATTGGCGTTGAGCACCAGATCGCCCATCAACCGGCGGCTCTCGCGTTTTCCGGCCATAAAGCCGACATAATCCAGGCTGTACTTAGCCAGTCGTTTCCGCTCTTCCCAATGATTCTTGAAATAATCCCACATGGTGTAGTTCACCCGGATCAACTCATCCCGGGCAAATTCCGGATCCCACAGATCGTCGACATCGCCGGGATGCTCATACCACCAGGTGCCATTCACTGCCCAGCTCGTCATGCGTCGATACATGCCTTCCTGCGAGCCGCCTCCCATGCGGCCATTCAACCATTCTTCCGGTAAATCATAGATCCACGGCGGCGGGGTGTAGGCTTGCGGGGTCTCATGCTTACGGCTTTGATGAAACGTCACTTTGCGCATATCACGACGACCCGCGCGCAGACAGGCGCTCATGGTAATGTTGTCTGCTTCTTCGGGGGCGCCCTCTTCCTGATATTCGCTGAAGGCTTCGCGACCGACGCGTTCATCGGCCCCGGCATGGTGCCCCAACCAGGCATCGCCGGTGCAATCGATAAACATTTTTCCAGATAGTGATTTGCGCTCTCCGGTCAGCGTATCAACGAGAATCACTTCCGTGATACGCGCGCCCTTTTTCTTGACCCCTTCGAGCCAGAAATTTTCATGCAAATCGAGCTGCGGCTCGGCATCGGCCAGCGTTTTGAAGGGACGCGACATCGTGACGCTATACCCTTGTTTCGTCAGTTGCTCCTCCGTCATCCCATACAGCTCGATTCGTCCGGCCTCTTCGATGATGCCTGTTTCGCGCACCGGCTTCCCGGGATGTTTTTTCGCGGCGCCCTGCACCGGAACACCAATCTCGGCACTGGAGTTGCCACCCAGCACCGGACGATTGGAAACCAGAGCGGTCTTGGCGCCTGTGCGGGCCGCTGCAATGGCCGCCGGACCGCCGGACGGGCCACCGCCCACCACAATCACATCATAGCTGCCGCCACGTTTGATTTCATTGGAAACACCGCTCAACCGGGCACGCTCATTTTTAAACGCTTCGATTTTGACAGGCGGCTGATAATTCAAATCGCGCGTCAGAATAATGGAGGAGCAGCGCCCAAAGATGCCAGTTTTGTCCTGCAGCGTCAGCAGCGCAGCGCCTGACAGCTCATGCACGCCGCCGTCCTGCCAAATCCAGCCCTTCTCCTTCTGTGCACCGAAGGTTTTGCCGGAATCCGTGCCATTAACCGCTACGCCGAAGGTGCCCGGTGCATGTTCCGGAATCCAGTTGCGGCTGCGAATCCAAAGGCGGTATTCACCGGGCTTCACCGCCTTCAGCTTCAAGGTCGCATCCGACACCGTCTTGCTGGTGCCGTGGGCAATTAAATAGGAGGACCCCATAAAACCGACATGTTGGGTGTCGAGCGCCCACCCCCCATAATCCTGAAAATCAGCCGCATCAGCCCACAGAAATCCGGGCACCGCTTCGCGGATCACGCGCGGCTTTTTACGGAACGGGATGCAGTTATTGAATTCACCTCCGGACACGTCAATCGGATCATATGTAAGCGCCCACCCCGAACCGGCCACAAAAGAAAAACCAATCGCCCCAGCTTTTACAAAATCACGTCTGTTCAACATAATGCATCTCCATTTCGAAAAAGTTCAGTCTCAAAGATTAAGACGCCTAAAGTGGCACACTCTCGGGAAACAGCCCGACCCTCAGGTTTTCGATCCTGACCAATGGGTTCTGCACTTTAGGGGTTCGTCTGTCAGTTTGCGGTTGATATTGCTACGAAATATGCCCTCAGAGAAATTGGAGGTTCTCACACCACACCAACACTAGAAAGGGCCAAGGATGGCACAGCGGGCTTCGTCGCGATGCAAAGTTGTTTGACCTTCCCGTGAACACACCTGATCGACGCGGCCGGCCTCGCAAGTATGGCAAGAATCGAATCAGCTCGGCCAAGCTTGCTGGTCACCGGCAGGGCTGGCAAACGATCCGGTACCATTGCCGTGGTGTACCTGCGGAAGGCCTTTGAAAGACTTCCTTGGCAACCAGTCATGTCGCTGGGGGCGAGGTGCGAGTGGTCTTGCTCCGACACGCTGGCGGCACTTGGGCGGCGTGCATCAGCACGGACACATCGTTGAGCGTGGAAGCGATTTTGAAAATCGTTTCGGGTCGCTGGTCGATTGAGGAACACTTTGATGATGTTAAAGAGATTTGGGGTGTGGGCGAGCAACAAGTCCGCAATGTGTGGTCAGGCGTCGGTTGCTGGAACCTGTGCGGCTGGCTCTACGCGTTGGTGGAGTTTGAGTGTTGGGACGAAGCGAGTGAGTGTTTGGTTGATCGTAGCGACCGTCCTTGGGACAATCCTCTGAGGCGTCCTTCGCACAACGACCGTCGCCGTAGGATTGCTCGTGAAATGCTGAGCGAAACACTTTTGGGCGACCTGACGACCGCGCCGCAGAATAAAAATTCCGACACCGATTCCTTGTATGACGATCGCCTAAAGTGCAGTCGGTCAGGCTCACGCACCAAAGGCGAATTGGTCATCGAGCGTCGAAAACGTTTGCAGAGCGGCGACGCCGACCTCATGCACCACGTCATCCACTTCATGTGCCTTGTGGGCAGGACGATCGCACAACCGTGCAGACTGGGCTTGTACAGCGTCCAAAGCCGCAGGAAGGTCTCATGCGGATCAGGACGTTCGTTTTGACGATCGGAATCTGTTGCCATAGTTGCTCCTTTCCCCGCTAGCTACCGACGCCCAAAGAATCTAACGCGGAATTCTTTATTTTTGTCGGAATGCCGACGCGGAGTGAACGGTCGTTGCAGAGCTTCAGTGTCTTTTTCTACACCATCATCACTCGATTGTGATCTTCCTGCGGAACATGAGGTCATACTCGTGATCGGGGCCCTTTCGAGGGAAGTAGATGAAGAAGTCCTCGTCGACAGTGTGGCAATCGTCCGAGGGACCGTCAAAGTCGACGAAGGCGGAGTAGGGCTGGATCGCGCCGTTATTGTTGCGGATCTCGTCGATCGTTGTCTCATGTAACCAGTTCACGCCATCGGTGGAAGCGAACAGGAACAGTTTGCCCGCGGCGTGGGTCTGGACGGCGAGCAGGTACTTTCCGAGCGGAACGCAGTAGGCGGCGTCGGCGTGAAGGTCCTCGCCACCGACGATGCGCGGAATGATGTCATCGCCCGGCTTGCCGGACAGGCCAGGCGTCTCCCACTTGCCGTCGGCGTACTTGTGCCAAGTCGTCACCTTGTGTTGGGCGGCCGCCCGGATAACCGTGTCGAGTTTGGCTCGGGCAACGCAGTGGACCTTAGTGCCCCGACCACGCGTGGCTGCGGGAATCGCATCGTTGAAGTAGACGTAGATATACTCGCCTCGCAAGATATAGGCACCTCCGCCCACATTCTGGCGGTCATCGGCCGGGCGAACGATTTCACCGCAGTAAGTCCACGTCGCCCCGCCGTCGGTCGAGTAGCCAAGCCCCAGCGCGAATCGTTGTTCCTTCCTCTCAATACGTTTACCAACCCCCGCATTGAGTTCGGCGTGAGTGATCGCCAGGATATCGCCGCCCGGACATTGGTACATGCCGAGAATCCAGATTCCTTCTTCGGCCAGATCACCGTAGTAGCCGTTGTAGTCCCAGAACTCGTCTTCGGTCTTGCTGGCGACATGACACTTCAGCGGGTCGTCTGGCGTGCCTTTGTGCCAGGAATGGCGACTCCTTCGCGTCTCGCTGGTTTGGAGTCGGCAGCCAAAGGAATGGAAGAAGTGCATCTCGCCGTCCTTGCGAATCGTCGAGAGACTCCCGTCGTAGCGGATCGGGATCTCATCCTCGGTATACATCAGCTTCAGTTCGCCCAGCTTGAGTTCCTGTGCCTGAAGCGATGCGGCAGTGATCAGTTGTATGATCGCGAGTGAAACGAGTACGCCAATCTTGGTCTTCATTTTCTGTTTCCTAGTTACCGTCGGCTTGTTCTCTATGCCGGGATTTCCCATTTGGGTCGCGTCTGGAACCGCTCCGGGCGTATATCGCTCCCTATCTTAACAGCGCGCGCATTGTCTAACGCATGGCGAAACGTCTGGGAGCAGGTCTATCATCGCTTCATGCAGCACTTCTTGTACTTCTTGCCGGACCCGCAAGGGCAGGATTCGTTTCTTCTGGGGGCGGCCGGTCTGGTGTCGGCTGGTCGGGCCGAGCGCGTAGGTTGGAGGCGCGGCGCCGCCTGGGCCTGGCGTTTGAACTGGTCGATGACGTTGTAATCGCTGACCGGGCGGCCCATGCGGAGGCAGTCGGCCATCTTCTCGAACACCGGCCCGGAGTGCTCGAAAAACATCTTGTAGCCTTCGCAGAGGTAGTGCAGGCCCGATTGGCCGTCAGGGGTGGTCTTGATACGGTCTTTCGGGCACTCCCCGTTGCAGAACCGCAGGTACTTGCACCGCTTGCAGTAGCCGGGCAGCTTGCGGGACTTGTCCAGTCCGAAGCCGGTCTGGAAGTCGCCGTCGACCATGTCGGTGACCGAGGTTTCCATCACATTACCCAGCCGGTTTTCGGCGAAGACCCAGTGGTCGCAGGAGTAGAGGTCGCCGTTGTGTTCCATCGCCGTCGACCGGCCGCACGTTTCGGCGTGGACGCATAGCGGCGCGGGGTAGCCCATGGTAATCGCAAGGCTGGTGTCGAATTGCTGGACGAACACCCGACCGACGTCGTTGCGTTGCAGCCAGCGGTCGAAGACACCGTTGAGGAACCGCCCGAACTGCTCAGACTGGACCGAGCGGTTCGAGACATTGCCCTTCCGGTCGTGCTCGACGATGGGGATGAACTGCAGGAAGGTAACGCCTTCATCGGCCAGGAAATCGTAAACCTCGCGCGGGTGGTCGGCGTTGTCGCTATGCACGACGGTCAGGACGTTGTACTCCACCTCGTGCCGCTTGAGCACGTCCATCCCCGCCATGACCTTCTCGAACGTGCCGCGCCCCTGGACGTCCAGCCGGTAGCGGTTGTGCAGTTCGGCGGGGCCGTCGATGCTCAGCCCGACCAGGAACTTCTCGTCGTGGAGGAACTTGCCCCACTCGTCGTCCAACAGCGTTCCGTTGGTCTGCAACCCGTTAATGACCTCCAGGTCCGGCCGCGCATATTTCGTCTGTAGCTCGACCACCCGGCGGAAGAAGTCCACGCCCATCAGCGTCGGCTCGCCCCCCTGCCAGCCGAAGCCAAGCTGTTCGGTCCCCGGCGGCTGAGCGGCGATATACTGCCTGATGGTCTCCTCGAGCACCTCATCGGACATCCGGTACTGCTCGCCGTCGTCGAACATCTCGGTCTTGGTCAGATAGAAGCAATACTCACACCGCAAGTTACAGATCGGCCCAATCGGCTTGATCAGGATGTGAAACGGGCTCCGCGCGTGTTGGATCGAGTTAACGGTATTCATCATTTGCAAGCCGTTGTATTGCGGAGGGCGCCGGGTGCCACGGCTGAGGAGTTTGCAGTGGTGCCGATTGCGTCAGGGCCTCATATTCATACATTCCGATTACGTTAGTTCAGTGAGTGCCCAGTTGACGGTCTGCATCGTAATCAGTTGCACGCGGCCGGCTTCGTCGACCAGGTAATGGGTCGGAACACTGGCGTACCCCGTATGTGCATAGCTGTCCAGAACGGCAGTACCGCCGGCGACAGGAATTTCAATCTCTCCTGCATATTTCAGGGTTTGAGCACGACGCAAGGAGCAATCTTCGAGCATATCAAACATCAACGGCGTATTCTTCAGCACACCCGAAGCCAGCAGCGGCCAAAGCGCGTAGCGGGCAATCAACAGCTTGCCAGTCGGATAGCTGTTCGTCCACGATTTGGTTTGCACGCTCATCGCGTTTCCGTCCCAGTTACCACGCTCGACCAGCCTCGCTTCCGGGTGGCCGAAAAAGGTGGATTCAAGGGTCCAGCTTTTGGCGCTGTTGTATTGGCCTTGAAATTCCAGGTCGATGTGTACCGTGTTGTAGTCGCTATCGCTTTTGACCCGTATTTCAGTGCTGTTGCAGGTGTTGCCCGCAAACGTCATTTCCAGCGACCCCATCTCTTCATTCCTGGAGACCCCGTCCGCCTGCCCATCCTGCCGCAGCATCTTATACTTTGCCGAAAAATCGCTTTTCATGTCACCGCCAGTCGGCGGTGAACAGTTCGGAAGAAATCCCGTGATCGGTTCGATTGCGGCGGGATCGGTAAAGCGGTTATCCCCACCCCAGGAGTATTTCTTGGCGGCGAGCAGCGGAAGGTTTCCCTGCGCCGCGAGCGCTGCGAGTGTACTGAGCTTCAAAAAGGTTCTTCGTTTCATGATCGAGCCTCCGCTTTCAGTCTGCTGTACCAATCAACGTACGTCTTATAGGTCGCCCGTGCCTTCGGGTTAGCATCCGCCGGATCGTACACCTCAATTTTGTCGAGGTATTCCAGCAGATGATTCTCGTGCTTTGCCAAGACGGTATTGCC
Source organism: Novipirellula artificiosorum (assembly GCF_007860135.1). Classification (NCBI taxonomy): domain Bacteria; kingdom Pseudomonadati; phylum Planctomycetota; class Planctomycetia; order Pirellulales; family Pirellulaceae; genus Novipirellula; species Novipirellula artificiosorum. The sequence continues at coordinate 712,839 of NZ_SJPV01000003.1, read as the reverse complement.
CTCCTGTTTGCCATACAGATCGTTCATCTCCAGCGGATCGGTTTCTAGGTTATAGATACAAATCTGGCCGCCATCGCCATAAAAGATCGTCTTGTGGGTTGCATCGCGGATGCCGATTTTCCCTGAGCCCTGCCAGTTTTCGCCGACAATGTATTCGTGCCAATCCGTCGACGTTTCCTCGACCAGCGGGCGCAGGCTTCGTCCGATGGTCATATTCGGAAGCGGCGGCACATCGGCATAGTCGCAGATGGTGGCCGGCACATCGACGCTGATGCTGAGGTGATCGTGATCCTCCTGCCCCTGCCGTCGGCGCTGCGGGTCCACAATGATCATCGGAACGCGCCAGGACTCCTCCACCATATTGGATTTACTCGTCCTTCCGTGGAAGCCAAGTCCTTCGCCGTGATCGGAGGAAAAAATCACAACCGTATTATCGGCAAAGCGCGAGTTTATGAGCGCATCATAAAGACGTCCGATCTCGGCATCGACCATTTCGACCCAACGATAATAGACGTACCTATAGTAGCGCATGAAGCGCTCCTCGCCCGCATCCTTACTGACCGGTCTCCCCCGATACACATCGAAGTTATCCGGTAGCGGTGGGAGCTCCGATTCTGGCACCTCGGAATCAAAGGTAAACTTGCCCTCGCCGCCTTGTGCACCGGATTGAAAGCAGCAGTCGTGCGGATTCACAAACCCGGCGTTCAGGAAAAACGGCTTATCCCCCTCATAGTTATCGAGAAAGCCCATGCAGGCTCGTGAAACCGGGGGATCGGAGTGCTCACCTTTAGCCAAGGGGCTCCAGTGAATGCCATTAAAGTTCTTGGTTACAGCGCGGGTAATATGCCACTTGCCGGAATAGACCGTTTCATAATCGCCGTTATCACGCAGCCACTCCCCAAGGTCCGGAAGTTCATCCCTCAGTTGATGCTCGGTGCCATTATGGGCCGTGCCGTGTTCGCTTGACATACGACCGGTGTACCAGCACGTTCGGGCCGGACAACAAACCGGATTGGCCGAATAGCTCGCACGGAACGAAACCCCGTCCGCGGCGATGCGATCCATCGCCGGTGTTTTTACATGCGCGTTGCCATATGCCGACATCGCCTGCCAGTGCATCTGATCCACATGGATAAAAAGTATGTTTCTTCGGTTTATCATTTTGTCCTCGTTTATTCGCTTCGACATTCATCAAAAACCAAGACGCGTCTCCACTGTCGCATTCCTGTTCAATTCGTAGTCGTATAGGTTCCAAAACGCCGATATCGTTGCGCTCGTTGTGACAGTAATGCATATGGGCAGCCGCCAGATCGTGCGTCGGCAGGACGCCCGCCGCACATGCACCAACGGATTTCCGCCGAGGGCGTATTTCTGAAATTGGCTCGTGCCGTCGTTATCGCTGTCCGCTCCGGATCGGTCAGAATTTCACTCAGCTCCTCCTGCGAGAAGGTTTCGTATTTTCAGAACGGTGCCCATTGGTTTCTGTCTGCGCTTCGCCAAAGTCATAGTCATCCGTACGGAACGGTTCGGCGGGAAGCCCTTCGCTGTTGAAGAGATTGCAACGCGGATAATTCTGAAAGGCATAGCGCACCGCGACCGGCGATGGGACGTCGGACGGATTGGAAATGCGCACCTGGTTGGAAGCCGTGATGGTTGCCTCCAACGCTGGATAAAACCGCTTATCTGCGCCGCAGAGGAAGAATCCAGCCAACTCGTTCGCGGAAACGGATACAGGAAGATAACCCTCCGCGATTTCATCTGCGTCCGGCTGCGAATCGTTCGCCCGTGTTTCGAGACCGGATGCCACGTTATGGAACGTAAGCGTGGCGACTGAACCGCTAATGGACATAGCCTGCAACGTCGGGCCACGGTGAACTGTCGAAATACCATAAGTCTGATCCAGTGCAAGGCGCGCCAGACGCTCTCCCACTCGGTCCTTGAAGGGGGGATGAATCTCGCACTGATGTCCACCATCAATGATGCACGCCATGGCGGTATTGGAGATAGACTGGCATGATTCCTGGCTCTCACGCATCCAGGCCCACAACTCATCCGCCGGCAGCGGTGTATAAGCTTTATAGGGCGCGAGCTGCACAAAATAGAACGGCATGTCTGGATTATTCCACTGCTCGCGCCAGGCCTCCACCAGCGTCTGCTTCAGAATCGGATATTGTTCGATTCGGGTCAGGGACGCGGTGTGCGCCTCGCCCTGATACCAGATTGCGCCCTTGATCGCATAATCCTGAATCGGCGCCATCATACCGTTGTAGTAGCCGCTGGCATCGGACGCGACGACCAGTCCCGGGTTAGCCGTTTTGGCGGCCCTCCATTTATCCTCGGCAATCCACTCTTCAATCGACGTACCGCCCTTGCACACTTTGATGAAGCCGAGCGGCACATCCGCCATGCCGTTGGCGTCCATCTGTTCGTTGAGGGCGCGCGCAAAGAAATAGCCCACGGTCGACATGGATCCCAGCGCACTTTTCTGCCAGCGGGTCCAAGAACGCTCCATGGTCACATCGTCCGCCGCCGTGTTCGCCGTAACGATGTCCACAATCGCAAAACGCATGTCATCAAAATTATCACTGTTGTCTGGCACTGCCGGATAGTCATCCGGAAAATTCCTGACCTGCCCTCCTAGAGTCTGATACATATTGGACTGCCCCGTCAAAATCCACACATCCCCAAAGTAGACCAACGTCAGTTCAGCCGGACCGCTAACGCTTCCCGTGGCGCCCAGCGTATAGGGACCGCCTGCCGTTTCCGGATCCAGCGCGATGCGCCAGTTGCCCTGCCCATCGGCAATGCCCTGTTGCGACTGGCCATTCATTTCCACCGTGATCGTATCGCCTGGGGTCGCAGTGCCCCAGATCGGAACAGTCTGGCCCCGCTGCAGCACACATCCGTTGGAAAATATATTCGCAAAATCGATATCGACCAATGGATTGTTCGTCGTGGTCGCCGACACCTGAAAATCGGTGAGCTGAAGAATGGTCTGGCTAGCCGATGTCTGCTTGAGATAGATCCCGACCGCCCAAATATCCGAAAAGATTCGGGGTGCATACGTGGCTATCGAATAATCATCCGCACAAATGGGTGCCCAGGTATCTCCGCTCAGGGAATATACATCTGCGGCGCGGATAACATGCGTTCCATCCTGATGCGTAAAATCGACAATGATTGCCGCCTGCGCAAGAGTTCCCAACAGCAGCGTGAAGATCTTGCAGCAATGAATCACTCGTTTTTTCATTTTCTGCCTCCTTTTCTTGACAAGATGCCCTACTACTGCTGGGGCTGCGCCGTGACAGTCACGGCCCGTAGCTCCCATGCAGACCCTAGCGGGCCCGTCCATCGTTTTGCCGATCGGAATCTGTTGCCATTCTTGCTCCTCATCGGTTCGCTACCGACGCCCGCAGAATCTAACGCGAAATTCTTGTTTTATTTGCTTCCTTTGAAGAATCTGTGGGCGATCGATCGTATCCGGGCAGGCGTGTTTCTCCGGATAGGGGACGGTTATGCCATGGTTGCTCAAGAACAGACTGAGCAACTCACGGGTCCGTGCGACGGCATCTTTTTGCTGAGCAAGGGTTGATAAGAGAATCTCTCCCTGTTGGTAAGGCAACGCGATCACAACTGGGCCGTAACGTTCTGGGAATCAAATCCACGCAGAACTTCTCGGTCTTGGTCGGGGACGTGGCGGAAATATCCCTTCCTCTATGTTCGTCATAATTCTACTCAGGCAATCTCGCGTGCGTTTCTGAGCTTACGGCCAGTGTGACGCGTCCACTGTACGCTAACTACCTCGCCGGGCGGATTCCTGCAAAAGCGATAGCTGGCGTAGCGATCGCGCAAGCCTTCAGCGACACAAGCATCATTTCACTCGTTCCCAGATACGGACATAGTCAACTTCCATGCTGGTCGGGAGTTTATCGTTGGCTTCAACATCGGAGGGAACGAATCCCTTCACCGTGTATGTGGAATAGGGCGGGCGGAGGCCAAAACGATGGGCACACGCCGGGAAATAGCGGAGCCCCTTTGATTCGGGCTTCGTAGTACCCATAAGTCCCCGTCTCGGGCGACTTGTTCTATTTCCGCCAATCCACTTCGTTGCCACTGAAATCATCAGACCGATCCCAGCGGATCTTCCATTGAAGTCAACGCTCTTGATTCGCAGACGCTCATCTCCCCTCAATCGGAATCGGATTGGTAGGCACCGGCTGAATACGTCAGTTCATAGCTATGTGAATAGATCTCGATAAGATTTCCGAAAGGGTCCTCGCAGTAGACCATCCGGTAAGGTTTTTCGTTGGGATAGTACTCGCGAACTGGCATCCGTTGCTTGCCACCGTTCGCAACGATTTTTTTTGCCAGACCCTCTACGTCAGGGTCCTGTACGCAGAAGTGAAACACGCCTGTCTTCCAGTATTCAAAGTTGTTCGCTGGCTTTTCGGCCTTTTTAAATTCGAACAACTCGACGCCAACTCGGTCGCCCGTTGCTAGGTGAGCAATTCGGAATCGCTCCCAGCCGTCTCCGAAGACATCATCGCACATGACTCCAATCGCCGAGTCATCCGATACGATTTCCGTGGGCGGCATGATGACGTACCATCCCAGTGTTTTCGTGTAAAAGTCGACTGCCTGGTCGAGGTCAGTGACGGAAATGCCGATGTGGGAAAAGGTTCTCGGATACGTCATGATTGGCTCTTCTTTAGAATGTAGGGTTGCGTCTGATTTCAATACTCGTCCATTACGATGAGGGTGACTAGTCCTCAATCAAGCGACCGTTCATTGAGATTCTGATCGTATCGCGGCGGAAAAACGTGGCGGACCGGTGGCCTGGCTTGTCGTCTGTTCGTCGTGGTTGTTCGCATAGTCAGTGTTCTTTTTGGTTGGGGGGCGTAACCGGCGGTCCGCCGGTTCGTTCGAGCGGCAGATGGGATTGATGTAAACAAAAAGCGGCCAACCTGCCATGATTCGGGTATCTCACTATCCGTTTCACAAAGGCAAGGAGGCCGCCACGATGAAAATCGCCGATTCGGTTCAACAATGCAACCCCGAACAGATCCAAGCTAACATGAACTCGATTGTTGAAGAGCTCAAAACCACCGTGCAATCGGCTGCGGCATCGGCAGACAGCTTTGATAGCGTGGAAAGAAAAGTGTTGCTCAGCGTGCTTCAATTGGGCTACCAAGCCCTGGAACTGCTGCTTTCTCTCCAAGGTGACGGCGATCTTGGTGAGCAGATCGATACCACCGACGGCAAGATCATTAAACGTAGCCAAACCAAATCGATCACCAAACTGCGATCCATTTTCGGCGAGCATTCCTTCGAACAATCCACCTATGCGACGGGCAAGAACAAACCGATCGATCTGCGTCCGATCAGTGCCCGTCTGTCGTTGCCCACTGCCCGCTGGTCGTTTCTGCTGCAAGAGTTCTCCCAGATGCTTGGCGTTGATCAAGCTTACGACCANGCGATGCAAAACCTNGGCANGATTCTCGGCAACCACTTCAGCGTCGATACAGCCGAGCGAATCAACGGAAACATGGGACGCAACGCCGGCGAATTTCTTGGTGANCTTCCGCTGCCAGTCGAGGGAAGCGAAGGAAAACTGNTGGTCGCCACGGGCGATTGCAAGGGAGTTCCGTTGGTCAAGAACGACAGCCAGAAAGTCGCCGCCTTTGAATCGGCCAAGACCAACCCAGGTAATCGGCGCATGGCGACTGTCGCGAGCGTCTATTCGGTCGATCCACACATCCGCACTGCCGAAGACATTACGGCGGCATTGTTTCGCGATGAACCCGACGAGGACGCGATCAAAAAACCACGCCCCACGCCGAAAAACAAAAACACAACGGCACACTTTCCGGAGCTTGCCGACGACGGCGATGGAGGCAAACTTGCGATCAGTGGCATACATGTCGGAATGGCTTGGATCGCCGGACAGGTGCTGGCCCGCCGCCGTCCTGGTCAGGTTCTGATTGCCTTGATGGATGGCCAAGAAAGCCTCTGGAATACGTTCAAAATGTATTTCCACTTCGGTACCCGCACGATTCCGATCTTGGATATCTTGCACGCATTGTCCTACGTCTGGGAGGCGGCAAGTTTGTTTGAAAAGGACGATACCGCCAAACGAGCGTTTACTCGTGAAAGATTGTTGAGAATCCTTCGTGGCGAGGTAGCCGGAGTGATCCAGGGCTTGCGAATGCTGGGAACTCGGCGGGGGCTTCGCGGTGAGCGATTGAGGTCGCTGCAAGGAATCTGTGGTTATCTTGAGAAGAACTCGGATCGAATGCGGTACGACGAGTATCTTCGTCGTGGCTACCCGATCGCTTCGGGTGTCATCGAGGGTGCATGTCGTCATCTTGTTAAAGATCGAATGGAACGTAGCGGGATGCGTTGGACGCTCGAAGGTGCTCGCTCAATGCTGAACGTAAGAGCGGCCTTTCAAAGCGACCACTGGCGAACCTTCATCGACTGGCATATGCAATACGAAATCGATCAAGCTCACCCAAATCGAAACCTGATTCAGCACTACACTCCACCAAAGCTCGCATGTTGACCGGCGCAACGCCGGTTACACCCCTTTGCCCTCGCCATGCTTCATGTCGACGGTGATTGAACGCTTGTTTCGGTTCAAGTTGGCAAAGGGCATTGAGACGTCTTTTGAAAACGGTCCCCACGATCGACTCCAGTCCCCGTTGCCGGGACGCTCGACCTTGATGACGTCTGCGCCGTAGTCCGCAAGAATTTGAGTTCCAACCGGGCCTTGGTAGACGTGGCTAAAGTCCAGTATGCGAATGAGTTCACCGACGCGGCGAGAATGAGAAGTTTCTTGCCGTTACCGGTTTCATCGCCCAGGGGGCAAATGGACGATTTGTTGTTGGCACTGTCACTGTCAGCGTGGTCGCAAGGACTCTGTAGAATGATCAGCGGTGAGCAAATCGACCAATTGTTCGATTAATTCACGGACCCGTGTGCTATCGGATTCCTCAATGCATCCTTGACGAATAATTCCGGCGCCATCTTGGCCCGGCCTCGTCACACTCGCAGTTCCGGACGCCTCGGTTTCCGAAAACAGATTCTCATCGATCTCCTGCAAGCCGCCAGGATTAGCGAACTGCGACAATTCCATCTGACCCAACAGCCGCAATTCCGTCTCGCCAGGTTGTCTGCACCACGTTTCTCCACTTGGCGAAACTACGATGGCAATCGTATCCGCAGGGAGCTGGATCGATGGCGTGATTAGGAGGCCAGATCTGGCAGAACCCAACACCAAGTAGCCATTGGCGTCGATGTCGAGACCGCCGACGCGTGCATAAACCTTCGCATTTGTGTTTGGATCGACTGCCTGAAAGAAACCCCGGCCCTTAATCGCAACATCTAAATCGCGACCGGTCGATTTCAGTCGGTTTCGAAGATAGACCCGTGTGCCATCTGGTAGAGTCTTTTTTTTGCTGGTCCCCGTCTGCGTTTTACCGATCCGTATCGCGGTTTCGTTTGCACGAACTGCCAACGCGTCAAGATGCACGCGTAGGCTGTCACGATTCGCTTCTAATGTTGCTCTCGATTCGGCGGTGTTGGTCTGAGCAAGTTTTGTCTCAAGCTCGCGAATGTTCGCCGAAGCGTTCTTGTAAGCGTTTAAGTAGCTTTCCAATTCGATCGTCAGTAACTGTTTGTTGACGTCCGTTACGGTTGGCGAATCCTCTGCTTGTATCGAGAAACAAAACGAAACGACAAGTCCGAGAGTTGCTATCAAACGCATTCCTCACCTCATTTGGTTGAGAAACCAGAAACGACACATCAATGCTTTCGATTGTGTAGCAGAAACGCTAAGGGTTTGACAACTTATATTGCGGAAAGCCAACTCGCTCGTTCGGCGACTGCCGACGGTGACGCCGTCAACAACTCCGCCGATTGTGCACGACGGGCTACGACCTCGGGGCCATGGTGAACCGAAGACCGGACCGCGCGCTCTATGAAGCGGCTCTCCGCTACCACGGAACCTGGCGAAAGGCTCTCACTGCATCCGGCATCAACCTAACGAACGTCTCCCGCCGGCGTCCACCGCACATGGATCGCAACACGATTCTGCACTGGATCAAAGAGCGTCATGCGACTGGGCAGAGCATGACATTCTCGAGTGTTTGCTTAGAAAATCGGGACGTCGCGTTGGCGATCAAACGCACCTTTGGAAGTTGGAAAGCAGCAGTCGTAGCGGCCAATGTAGAGTGACGAGCGTATTTGAATCGGAAGGATACTATCGATCGCGACACCGACTTCACACCGGGCGTTTGATAAGCTGTGCTATGTGGCGAGCGTTTGGCGATTAATGCGTTTCTGCAAAGGAAGACAGTACTCAGATGTTTCCGTGTGAACATGGACCGTTCACTATTAAACTTTCCAGCTGACTGCGGCTTTCCACAGGGAATACTTCAAGAAGGGCTAAGGAGTGCATTTTACGAAACAGAGACATTGCCGCAATTTAGTTGTGAACAGGGATGGCCTGCGTAAGCGGCCGTGACATTGGCTCGCTGTGCAAATTCGAATGTCGTTCCCGCGACGAAGTTCGTTAAGCTTGTATCGCGAGCGAAGTTACCGGCAGCCTCCAGCGATCAGGATTAGCTGCTGCACTGTCCAAACCGGCGCGAATCCAGATATCGCGAAAATCTCTTCGGGGTATACCACCTCACGTAATTGGCAAGCCACTTTGGTCGCGTCGGTTTGTCCACCGACAGCGTCTGCGGCTCCGCCTCGAAGCGGCAGCCAACCTCCTGGATATCCGTGCCGGGCTTGACGAGTTTTCGAGCAACGTTGCGTTAATTTCCCTTCTCCCCCTTTTCTGCACAGTACTTCTGTTTGGCGACTGGCACGGCTCAATCTACAGGGAAGCGTTCGGCCATGAACGCTTTCTGTGCAAGGGAGGGCCGACCAATCGGCATGCCGAACTGACCGAATTTTGCGGCGGTGGTAACCGCCTATTTCCAACCCTTGGCGAGTAGTTCCAAAACAGTGTCGTCGAGGAGCGACTCGAACTCTTGCGCAGTGCTTTCCACGACACGGTCGCTGGATTCTCGCGTCTGCGGTTGCATTTGCCGCCCTTGGGGGACTTGTGCCTTAGCCTGCACCCGCTTCGTTACCTGTTTTATTTCCCGTTCGTCACCGCGATTGTCGAACTCGCGATCATCCGTATCCTCGAATACCGATGCTAACGCCTGAGCACTGCCGACCGAGTAACGAGAGGCAGACAGCGGGCTGGCAATAACGATGGACGTGCCGTTGCTGTCGCCATCGGGATCGACGTTGTCGGAGGCAGCGTACTTCAGTAGTCCGCTGACATTGGTGACGTTGAACCGAACCATTGGCGTTCGAGTTGAGATTCTCGTTTTCACCACGGTGCAGATTCCATCGGCGTCAGTAACCGCTTCCGACGTTCCGGTAACACCATCGCTCCATGAGCCAGTCACGGTTGCGCGCACGACAGGTTTGCCCTGGGCATCTTGGATTAAGATTTCCGAGGTTGCCGTCCAGCGGTTGCGGACGAGGACACTCGAGCCATCCAAGTCGGCCACGTGCATCGTCGGGGCGACTGCGTTGTTGACTTCAGCTTCAATTGGGATTGATGTCGCGGTCCGCTGCCCGCTGTCAGTGGCAATTGCCGTTACGGCATAGTATCCGTCAACGTATTGCGTCGTGTCCCATTCTGCGGACCAACCGTCGGTTGCATTGGTGTCGACTCCAATCGATTCGCCGCCAACAAAGAACTCGACCTTGTCGACGCCGCGATCATCCCAGGCGTCTGCGGTAACCGTGATCGTTCCGGAAAGAACGCCCGCAAGGCCGTCGCTGTCCAATGCGACAGTGGGAACGTCATCAACGTTGTCCAGCATGACAGAAATTTTGCTGGAGGTTGTCTGTCCGGCCGTGTCGGTGGCGATTGCAGTGATCTCGTAGACCCCATCGGAAAGACCCGTCGTGTCCCACATCATTGACCAACCATCCGACTCCACAGTGTCGGTCCCAAGACTGATTCCATTAATGACAAATTCCACCTGTGTGACTGAATTATCATCGGTTGCGGTCGCAGTAACCTCAACGTTTTCTGCAATGGACGTGCCTTCAACCGGTGAAGTAATTTCAACAGTGGGTGCATGATCGATCGGTCCCTGGTCGGCGACCCAACCAAGATTCTCGGTATGATTGTCGGGACTGTCTGGGATATAGTTCGGATCAGGGAAATACAATCCCTCATCGGGGTCTCGCCATCCTTTTCCGCCAACAATCAATGCTTGGCGGATCGTGTAGACCTCTTCGGCGTTGTGAGCTCGTCCGTTTTGCGCGATATACAGGGCCGCAAGCCCTGCGGCGTGAGGTGCCGCGGCACTGGTTCCGCTACCGACGGCGTAACCACCATCCTTGTAGGTCGAATAGATGTCCACGCCTGGCATCATCAAGTCGATGCCCAGCCCCGGTGAAAGGATTCCGTGGTTATTGTCGTCGTACCAGGAAACTAGCTTGTCGTTACTGTCACGGGTGCTATTGCTATAGTTGCTGAAGTCCGCAAACGTGTCGTCAGCGTAACCGAGACTACTGACCGGTCCAGCGTTACCAGCTTTCCCGTCGGTATCCGCAAACGCACTAATGGTTGCCACTTCCGGGTAGACCGCCGGAATCGTGTCGTCTGAGGTCCCAAACTGAAAATCTTGCCCCAGAATGTCGCGATAGGAATTACCAGCCGCCACGACGTAAACGATACCGGCGTTCACGCTGGACTTAATTGCATTGTGATAAGCAGTGCTAGCGCCTAAGCCACCAAGGCTCATGTTCGCGACTTCGATATCGTTGGTAGGGTCGCCGTCCGTCCTCGTACTGGTGACCCAATCGATGCCCGCGATGATGCTTGACAAGGAACCATTCAAGTTTTCATCAAGCACTTTTACGGACCACAGCCGAGCACCGGGTGCAACGCCGACAACTCCGATGCCATTGTCTCTGGCTGCTGCGATTCCTGCGACGTGGGAACCATGTCCATTGTCATCGTCATAATTGTCGTCTTGGACCGTTACGCTTTTTCGCCAGTTTCCTGTGGTGTAAAAATGGGTGCCCCCGACAACGTTCAAATCATCATGCGTGTCGATACCTGAGTCAATGATCGCGATATTAACATCAATTGCAATTGGATCCCCCTCAAGCTGCTGATCCCCATTGATTCGATCAACCCCAGTTGGCAGCACTTGAGTCAGAGAATCTGCAAACGCTTGCATCTGGATGTCTAGTTCGACACGCTTGATAAGCGGATTGTTTTGCAATGCCTGAATCGCGGCTACCGGCATCTGTGCCGAGAATCCCTTGATGGCATGATTGTAAATGTGCCCGAGTTGTCCACCACCACGTCCCACAACATCATTGCCAATCAATCGTGCGTCGCTGGTGTTGTCGTTCAATTCAACAATCACCGCTTGCCAACTATTGGGCAGTGCAGGGCCAACAAGACCGAATGCGTCAAGGACGATTCGTTGTTCCAAGTTCTCAACTGACAAAAAACGTCGACTGGACATCGTAAACACTCCGGTTGGAAAGGAAGGATTGTCATGCAGTCAGCCAAGCAAAACGGACGTCGTTTCTTGTACGGGACAATCGGCATGAAACGATTGGCAAACAGTCATTCTAAGGTTTTGTTGAACCCATCGGAAGTTGTACAAATTGTCGCATTGCAAAACTGCAATTAGGAGCGAAGCAGTTTCTCTTGACTTTGCCTCGTTAACAAAATTGGTGGGCCAAGTCATGCTCCGGAAGTTTCCCGAGTTCATGGTATAGCACAGTTTCATAGACTTCGTCGGTTTTGAAGCCGTACGATTTTCTCAATGCCACTTTTGCTTTC
>NZ_SJPV01000003.1:667803-700858 GCF_007860135.1 Novipirellula artificiosorum | reverse complement strand
GTCCCGTCCGACTGGATCCCCTTGCGGCGACAAAGCTCAACGCACGATCTATCCGAAAGTCAGGCGGCAAGCTCAACTAGCAAGTTGAGCTTTTTTAACGCCTGACCATCGGATAGATCGCATTTCGTTATCCGATTGAAGCTATGAAGGAAACACACAGTCAAGACGTGGGTTTCGGGCACACAAATCGGTGAATAGTCTCTTCCGGGACGCCTGTTTGGCACCGGGCGTTTTGCGGCGCGCGTGCAGCTTTCTTAAATGACGACCTTCTCGAGCCACGCGAAATACTTTGATTGAACGAAATGCAGGAACTGATACGCCAAGGAATTGCTGGCTGCTTCTAGCCGCGATTTCGGCTATCGCTGTTTTTGTCGCCGTTTTCGTTGTTCTTGCAAGCGAGGAGGACGTGGAGAGCAACAGAAAGAAACGCGACCCGCTTATTCCTGAATCTGTTTCTGGGCAATGGCTTTATGGTTCTTACCACGTCGGTATGAACGGAATCGAAGCCGTTCCTCAAGAAGTGCGTGTGATGGGGTCAATTCCACCCATTGAGGGGTCTGTTCCAGCTAAGTACAGGGATGGACTGTTTGAAGAAATCGTCGATTCCTCACGTGATCGAACGGCTGGGTATGTTGGCTATCCTGACGGATTCGCTTTTAACAAGGTGCCGATGTGCTATTCAAGTTATTCGGGCAATGGGGAGCTTCAGTGGATGGTACATGGAGGCCTACACAAAGGCACGTTGTCAGCCGGAACATTCTTGGAGGGGGTCCCCAACGACGGTTTATTCTTGTTTGACACGGATACGATGAAAGTCATTGTGCAACCTGATATCTCTCACTACTTTGAGGGACGAGATTTGCCACCTCCGCTGGGTCTTGTTGAATTGATCAATGGTAGAGTCGTTGGGATGGTCTCTCTGGCAGACACAGAGTCCAGCAAGCTTGTTGACCAATATCTTGCGACAAAACCAGAGATTCGTAATTGCCTGCACACTGAAAACCGTTGAACGTGCCACCCACGCAGCAACAAAGAGCTGTAGCGTTCAAATTTGGCACCTCTGCAAAGGGTATCGGAGAAATGACTGCATTACCACTAGCTTCCGGTCACTTGTTGCGTTGGAACTACATCCCCGCAACACTTTGCTGGATTGCGTCGCTGGCCTACTTGGCACTTTTCTGCCTTCATGCCTGGGCCTCGTACAAGGCGTCATGGGATTTTGAAAGCGTTGAATTGCTGCAGGTGATGGTGATCGGATACGCTTTGATCGGTACGATCCTCTTGATTGGTTTCGGGCTTTCGATTTGGCTTGGCTTCAGGGCGAGGCAAGGTAGGTGGAAATTTGCCTTGGGGATGCTGATTCTTTCCTATGTTGTTTTTCACGCTACTGCTTCAACCTTCGTGTCATTGGTTGAACGCCTTGCAAATTCCTAGATTGACGGATAACAAACGCAATCGGCATAGGGGCCACATTGCTGCGTACCCCTGCCACACCACCTCAGCATGCGGGTCCGCATACGGCGGTTACTTCGAAAATGGAAATCAATCCCTATCATCCCTTTGCGGCTGAACAAGAGACTAAATCAGAGCCCATTTTTCATCGCAGGGGCATGGTGTTCTTCGTGGCTTCAGCAGTCATCGCTCAATACGTTTCCGTTTCGTGGGGGATTGTCATTCCGTTGGTCCTCGGCTCCATCGGAATTCTTTTGGGCATTCTGGGCCATTTACCGGGAACGCGATGGAAGGAATGATCGATTATGATTCCTGTTTTATTGCGGAAAGCTTAAAAGGTTCCCCGCCAGTTGCCACTCAAATCCTGTCAGGACCTTTTGCCTTCCCTAGACGTCTCCCATGCAGAAAGCCAAAGCGGTGAGCCCTCCATCCATTCTTCGGTTCTTTTTCCTGCTCACTCCGAATCTCGATGCCACAGAGACGGCAGAGTTGTGGATCCTCGATTCCTATGGTGGATTTGAGATGAAACACACGAATCTCCCAATGCTCATCACACTTTTGTTGGCGATGTCGATCACTTCGCCAACTCATGCCCAATCGGAGATGAATTCGTCCGCGCCCAAAAATCATAGCCAGCCCCCTTGGTGTTACGATTGGACCGGCTGCGAGTTTGAGGATTTGCGTCCTTCAACCGTTACGGTTCCTCCCATCACTCGCACGCACCCTCGGATCGTGGTCACGCCCGAGGAGTTGGTGAAGATCAAAGCCGATATCGCTGGAAAGCTTGAACCTCGCTTTTCCTCTTGGCAGCGGCTCGAGCCCCAAGCCCAAAGCTGCCTCATGCAAGCCGTTTCCGCCGCCTATACCGGGGAAGACACCTTGCAATTTATCAAGCAAGCCGGCCGGAGCATGAGAAACCTGGAACTGCTGGTCATGGCCTACCTGATCGACGGAGATCCGGCGTATGCGGCGAAAGCGAAAGAAATCTTGCTGACCTGGGCACGGGCGACGCCCCTGCCCGGGTCGACACCGACGATCGAGTATCGCTTTCCCAACGCCGGGATGGATGTGGCTCGGGGGGTGATCGGATTTATCTATGCTTATGACGTGCTCTACGACGATCTTACGTCTGAAGAACGGATCGAGGTGGAGACATGGTTCCGGTCGCTGCTGCCCATCTTTTACACGGGCATCAAACGTTGGGACACGGCTTGGGAGCAATGGTGGATCGCCAAAGAGACGCGAGACTGGAAGCCAGCCAAAGATCCGAACGAGCCGACCTACTTCAACGCACAGTACTATCAAAATCATCTCACGGCTCATGCGATGGGCATTTTGCTGGTGGGTTATGCTGTGGGAGATCGTGGCTTGGTGCAGTTTGCCGTGGATTGCGAAGAGAATCCACGCGACATGATTGAACTGATCAACGGGATGATTTTGATGAAGGACAAACCGCCTTTCTATCGCGATGATCCGGGTCCCCATCAGGACGGGGAAATTGCCGATCGTTACCGCCACGTGCAAGGCAAGGGGCTGGGTTATGCGATGCTCAGCTTTGATGAGATGTTGGTAATGACGGAGACGCTCTATCGCAATGACGTGGATCTTTATCAATACGTCGGGGCTTATGGCGAAACCATGGAATTGCCATTCACGTTTTATGCGGATTTCTGGCGACTCGGGGACGGTACGATTAAAGGAGGCTACTACTCCGGAGAACGCCCCAGTGGCGAATCCGCAGCGGGTCGATATGAAATCGGTAACCAACGCTACCCCGGCAATCCCGAAATCGAGGCGTTCCTGAAATCGGTTGATCGCGCGGCGGCCGATCCTACGGGCCTGCTCTGCTGCCCGACGATCATCAATGGGAGCACTTTCAAGGAAAGACCGATGAAGAACAAAATTCCATGATCTCCTAAGCTTCTGTAGGAACGCGGATCGTCATTCTCGCAAGCGACGACGGCGCCCAGGTTCCTGTCCGGCCTTGCTGCTCTTGCCTTGGCGTTTGGTTGTCGGCTCGCGATCGGGGTCGTAGTGAGGATTTGGAACTGCGGGCTGGGCACCAATCTCTTTGAGATGGGAATCCAGGCGTTGTGCCAGTTCGGTTGCCCGATCTGGACGAAACTCCGACAGGTTCTTCTGCTCGCCAATGTCCTTTGAAAGATCGAACAGGCGGATTTCGCCGGTTTCGTCCAGCCGGATCAGTTTATCGTCGCCAAGGCGGATGGAGGAGTGTGGGCCATCTCCGCCTTGATACCCGGGCCTCGAACAATGAGCGGGACGCGAATACCGCCTTCCCAAAGCGAACCTTTGCCACCCTGAACCGGTCGTGGTACGCCTTTGCCTCCACCCCCGCCACCGTTGTCCGACATGAAGACGACATAGGTGTTGTCCGCGACTGACAACCCAGTCCAATCTTGGTCGTCGGAGAGTAGCAATAGAAAATTCGGACGGCGATCTGCGCTCTCTGCCAAGGTTGGGGGCGGTACGGTCTCGCTCGCATCCACTTGCGTCCCGCTCTCGCCAGGTTCGTTCAATCCAGGTGTCAGTGTGTACGAGTAGGCCGTGGTCGTGTCCGAGCCGTTACCATCGCTGAGTAAGAAGTCGACGATGGCTTTCTTGGGAGAGATGGCGATTCGCAGGCAGCCTGAACCAGAAAGGAACTCTCCTGTTTGATAGCCGTAGTCAGTAGCCATTCGATGGGCGTTGCCGGCGCTGCTGCCACGCGACTTCATACTCGCGCGTTGTTTGGAAGCGTGTCCAGGTTGGGGGACAAGCTGGTAAACGACGCGATCGCGCTCCTGCCGTGCGAAGAAATGATCGTGACCGTGAAAAAGGACCGACACGCCATTGTCAACGAGCAGATCGTGGATCGGCTTCTCGAACTCGGCTCGGTGCTCATGGAAGGTGTCAGTGCCATCAAAGTCATGCCCTCCCCATTCAAAGAACGTGGCGGCTTCCGCGCCGCCACGTGCCGCTTCATCACCACCGCCAACCAAATTATGGATGAACACGAACTTGAACGCTGCATCGCTCGATTCGAGTGTTGTTCGCAGCCAATCATACTGTTCACGCCCCAACGTCCACCGCCATCCTTCCTCAACCGAACGTCCTCGTGAGAGCGTTGACCAGAATGGATCAAGGACGATGAGATGTGCATCGCCCCATCGCCAAGCATAGTAGTTCTGCAAGTATCCAAGGGCCGGCGTCTTGGTTGCGTTGCCCGAGTAGAACGTATTGGGTACGGGATTTGGAAACAACTGCGTCCGCATGCGGTGCGACCAAGCCGAGATATTGTCCTCTCGAGGGGTAAACAGCCATCCGGTCTCGCCGTCGTGGTTTCCCAACGTCAGAAACAACGGCGCCGAATGGCAGAGTCGTCCGAAGTAGTATCGTTGTGCAAAGTATTGGGCTTCGGCATCGCTGTAGTTCCGTCCATACTTGTCTGTCATAAAGGTGTCGCCAAGATCGATGTGGAAGTCGGGCTTGGCCAGCGAAGCGTGCTTCAGGGTTTCGAGATACACCTTCGAGTCGGTCGGTTCATCGAGGTGCGAGTCGGCCTGGACGGTAAAGCAGAAGGGTTCGCCCGGGGGACGTTGCGTGTGAAATGTGTACTCGGGTGTGGTTTCAACCCACGGTGTGCCTTGGATCTTGTACCGAGCACGGTAGTAGTACCGTGTGTTTTGTTGAAGTGACGCAAGGAGCAGATGTAGGGTGTCGCCCTGTTTGCACTGCTTGTAGGGCGTCCGGTCAGAGTATTCGCCGCGAGTTGTTCCATGCTCGATGCTGACTTCAAGCTCTTGGTGCGAGGTCACAACCACCGTGATACTCTGGTCAGTCGGACGAGCGAGTGTCACGTCGAGCAACCGCTCTGGGACATCGGTATGGAATAGGTGTTCTGACTCTTGACGGTTCGAACCCTTTTGCGGTCCTCCTTGGCGTCGCCCGCCGCCTGCTTGTGCAAATGCGGGTTGGGCATCCGGCAGGATGGATGACAGCAACAGGGCGACTAGGCAAATGAATAAGAATTTGCAGTGTTTCATAATGTGTTCCTGTAAACATCAGTGCAACAACTTGAACGCTCACGGTTCGGCAGTAACTACCGACCGCCTGACTTTGGTGGGGCGTAATCCGAATTGTTCGACGGAGCGATGTCAGGATCGGCGACAATTCGACCTATTCGCTCACGATCCGATTTGTCAAACAACTCGCTCGCCACAGACAGCAATTCATCGAGCGTGATCCGCTCGTCGGCGTCCCGGTCGATCTCGTCACTGTGCTGCTTGACAAAACCGCCCATCGTGTGAGGAGCCTCTCCGTGACCGCCTGCGTATTCGTCCGACGTCAGCATTCCGTCTTCGTTTCGGTCATACATGGAGAAGACGTCGCGACATGCCCGCTGCAACTCGGTTCGTTCAAGAAAGCCATCGGTGTTGGCGTCCATCTCGGCCGCATGAACAACAAGCCAGGGTTTGCGATTCGGGTCACCGCCTCTCGGGTCGCCTCTTTGGCCGCCTTGATCGCCCCTCGCTTCACCCCTCGGTTCGTCCTGCGAAGCTCCGAGTGGTATCGACAGGATACGAGTTCGAGCCGTCACGAACAGCTTAGATTCATTGTTGATCAGGCAGATGTTCGTCGGCCGTTCGGGTGTCTCGAAAGTACGCAGGCGTTGACCGGTCGAATCGAGCATGACGACGCCTTGTTCCGCGAGATAAAGGTTGCCGTGTGAGTCGAGAGCAAGTCCATCGGCCCCGATGTCAGCGAAGAGCGTCTTATTCGCCAAGCTTCCGTCCGACTGAATCGCATAGCGATAGGTCTTGCCCGCCCCCTGGTCGGTAATGTAGAGCGTTTGGCCGTCCGCCGAACCGACAACTCCGTTGGGTCGCACGAGATCGTCGGCAACGCGGATCACCGGCTTACCGCTGGGTGGGATATGGTAGACATGCTCACCGTCCTGAGTTTTGGTTCCTTGGCCATAGAGCGGATCCGAGAAGTAGATTCCGCCGCTGGGGGCAATCCAAAGATCATTCGGCTTGTTGAATCGATTGCCATTGTATGCTTCCGCAAGCAAAGTGAGCGAACCATCCTGGTTCATGCGTGCGACACGCCCGAGTTCTCCCTGACAGAGCACGAGCCGTCCGGCTGCGTCGATTGCGAGACCGTTCGCTCCTCCCGATTTTTCAAGCACAACGCTCAGTTGGCCATCGATGTTTCGCCGATAGATGCAACCTGCTCGAACATCGGTGAAATAGACGTTGCCTGAAGCATCAGCGACCGGCCCTTCGGTGAACTGAAATTGCATTTCTGGATTCAGTACAGGGGTGCTTTGATTGGGGCGCTGCCCGCCGCTTTGCGCACCGCCTTGTCCGCGAGGACCTCGCTGTTGGGGCGGCTGTCCGCCTTGGCCGGGCCCGCGTCGTCCTGTCGGTTGCATGTCGGACTGTCCCGGCACGGGGCCACGCCCTGGCGGAATCGTCTTGATCACGCCTTGCTCGGCGAGATCTGTTAGCCGGCCGATTGGCTTGAGTTCTCGCCCACTCAATGCTGGATGATCGGCACCGTATCGATAAGCCCGAAAGACGGCGTTCGACATGGGAAAGGCATCTTTCAAGACTCGGACGACGCCGTCGGTCGTCACCGGGTTGATGTATTCCCAAACGACTTCGGCCTGTGGGGTCACTTCGAAAAAATGCCCTTCGGTCATCGAACAGATCAGCGTGTTGCCGTTCGGCAGCCGTTGTGCGCCAGAGCCGATGTGGCTGAAGAATCCTTGGTTGCTGCGGGAGTAGTACATCCAAACGATTTGGTTCGAGACCCATCGGGGCGTCTTTTGTGAGTCGCGGTTTGGATGCTCCCAACGGAAGTACCCGGCGTCGGGCGGATTGACGTACTTGCCCGTCTCGCGGCCCTCGTGGTCGAGCATGCCGTTGATCTCGAGGATGTAGGACTGGGGAGTCCGCTCGAACAGGTACTGGGCGTTGTTGAAGATCAAGAAGTTACCCGCTCCGGGCAATCCCTCATCGATCCAGTGGATGTCGTGTGCTCCGCCGATCTGCTTGTGGCCCGTGGTGGATTGTGTCCAATCCGGAAGGATCGACGGCGGGTCGCCCTGGCCATAACGGGCCGGATCCCCGAACCGATAGCGGAAGTCACCCTTCGGCCCGGCAGCCAAACGCATGCTCGCATCCGGATCACCTGCAACGAAGGTGCCGTCATGATCGATGACGTAAAACTCACCTTGCACCGAATTCGTGACGACGTAGCCAAGCTCAGGATTGTAGTCCAACGAGTTGCAGTGAAGCCAATCTCGTTTCACAGGTCGGCCGGGGATGTTCACGTCAATTCGGTGCGGATAGTCGGCGACCGTTTTGCCTTGGCCCACGTAGTTCGGCTTCGTCGGATCAACGTCTTGAATCGTGTGGTCGAAGAACCGCCATTCCCAGATGATGTTGCCCTCCATGTCGATTTCCACGATCGAATCGAGTTGTGCACCGTCATAGGGACCATGAGCCGGATCACAGCCGACGTCGATCGCCTCTTGGTGCGTAATCATCCGATTCGCAATGTAAAGCATGGTCGGCTTGTCCAACGCTTTGTTGTAGATACGCACCCAATCGTGATGCGGCGAGTAGGCTTCGCGCCGTTCGTCGTAGGACCAGACGACATTGCCCTCCCAATCCAGTTCACGAAATCCACCAAAGCCGCTTGGATCGTCTTTGGAGGCATCCAGTAGGTTGCCGTTATCCAAGAATTGCGGCGTCGTGCCGATCGGCCACGTGTTGATGACCTGGCCTTCCATGTCAATCAGATAGCTCTTCCCGCGAGCGGAAAAGAGTGTGTACCCGTTGTACGCGCGGTCCTGGTCCCACTGGATCGTTTCCGTTGGTCCCTGAAGCGCTTCGTGGGCCAGTGCGGCGCCGGTTGTCAGGCATATTGCGATGATCGACAGAATGGTGTGTTTCATAAGAGTTTCCTTGTAGCGGAGACCTTAAGGCGTTGTGAACTAAAATCGACTTGCGTTGACCTCCCACCGGGTATTGGTATCGATACAAGTCGCGGATAGGGATTCTGGCTCCCTTCGCCCCCGTTTTCTGGGGGAGAAGGGCTGGGGATGAGGGGGTGGCGGCAGCGTGATCGAGCCAAGAAGTCGGTCCGCAATCGGTGTGCGGAGAACCCCTCACCCCCAACCTGGCCTGACGAATCGGTGTTGAGACGTATCGAAAAGTTGGCCGCGCGTTCTGGGCCCTCCCCCTCGCTGCGCTTGACCCCTCCCGCGAGCGGGAGAGGTGGTGTACCTCGCCCTTTGGGAGAGGTCGAGCGCAGCGAGGGAGAGGGTTTCTTGGCACCCAATTGACTTGCTCCGTGCAATGCTAACGACCCCGTGCTTGACCACCGGGCCGACGTTGTTCACCACCGGGCCGACGCTGTTCGCCACCTGTTCCACGATGCTGCTCGCCAACTTGTTCACGACCTGCCCCGCGTCCCGGGCTTCCACCCGGTCCAAACTTCCTTTCGCTACGATCACCGGTCGGTAGCATCGGAGCGCCGATGGGTTGCTCAATCACTTGGCCCGGTGTCAACGACTTGCCAACCAGACCGGGATAGTCAGGGGCATAACGATGGATCTTGAACACCGCATTCCATTGATGTCCACGGTGATCGGTTCCCGGCTCGCCGTCGGCCGCGAGGATGCCTTCGCGAACAACCGAGTTTGCATACCGCCACACGATTTCACCCTCGGGGGTAATTTCAAGGAAGTTGCCGACGCATCCGGCACAGATCAGCGTATTGCCATTGGGCAATCGATGGGCGCCTGAAATCTCCGACGAGTAAAACGCCGTTGGTGGATCCGCTCGGTACTCCCAAAGGATTGGGGCATCGAAGCTGGTATAGCGTCCCTTTCCATCGACCGGCGTTTTGATCTCGATCACACTTGAAAAACCGCGATCCAACCCATTGTTGAAGATCAGCATGTTGCCTGCGCCGGGACAGTCGTCCGGAATCCACTGGGCGTCATGCTGCTGGAACAATTGGCGGTCCTCGCGTTTTCCATTCTTGTGCGCGACCGGGTTGCCCCAACGCCACAGAAGATCTCCAGCAGGTCCCGCTGCTTCCTCAGTCGTCGTCGAGTGATCGATGACCCAAATCTCATTGAAGCCTCGTGCACTGAGGACGATCTGATCGAGGTTGGCGTTGTAGTCGATGGAGTTGCCATGATTCCAAAAGGCCGGGATTCCACGTTGCGAGCCGTGAACGTCGATCAACTCTGGATGCTCGGAGACGTTACCGTAGTTCGCCTTCGTGGAATCGAAGTCCTGGACCATGTGATCCCAAACATGCCATTTCCAGACGATTTCGCCGGACTTGGGTCCGGTCTTCTTCACTTCGATGATATGTTCGGGGAACAAATGGCCGTCACGAAGTGCGCGAGCGTCAAAGCCCGCATCGATGCATTCCTGCTGGCTCTTGTACTCAACAGCCAGCATCAGCACATTCCCATTGGGCATCGGTGCGATGTCATGATGCGACAGCACTTTGTCGGTGGAATATTCGAACTCCCAGACCAAGTTGCCTTCCCAGTCGTACTCTTCCAGTCGCCCACCTTCGCCGCCTCGCGTGAAGTTGCCGTTCTTTGTGAAGCAGCAGTGCAGCAGATGGCCGTTCTCAAGCAGATGGACTGACTGCCCGGGCTCGTACTCGGTATCCCAACGATTGACGACGCGGCCTTCGTTGTCGATCAGATAGACCATGGTGTTGTGTTTCGGTGCGAACAGCGTGTAACCCTTGAAGGCTCGCGTGTCGTTGATCAACAATCCAAGCGTTTGGCCATCGGCACGAACTTCGTCGTCGCCTGGGACCCCGTGGCCAAGATCGACACCGGAGCTTTCCAGCAGTGAGGGTCGCAAAACCGTTTCGGGCTGCCGAGGTGGCTGCGGTCGAACGGCGACTCGCGGAACGATGCTTGCAACCGCAAGACCCTCCACCGACCGAACAGGCCGAAAACCGATGTGATAATAGCTGTGGTTTGGATCATCGGGACCGCGATAGTACGAAGGATTGCGATTCGAAACACGGCCATGGCCCCATTGGCCGTTGAACCAACTGCCGCTGCGAAGCACGCGATAGGTGTTGCCGTCTTGAACCGGTGTTCCCGCCATGGGGCCCATTGGATTCGCGGCGGGACCATCGGCATAGTAGTCGCGGTTGTACCAATCGCCGGTCCATTCCCAGACGTTGCCTGACATGTCGTAGAGGCCGAAGCCGTTCGCACCGTCAGCCGTCTGGTAGGTCGCTTGCGAACCCGGCCAATTGAACTCGTCTTTCGTCCTTGTCGTACCGTTGTAGAAGGCGACGGGCGTTGTCCAAGGATACGGTCCGGTCTCATAGGGGTCGCCGGAATTCGGCCAGTTGACCCGACGTGTATCCGGTTCGTCCCCCCAAGGAAAG
The DNA here is from genome assembly GCF_007860135.1 of Novipirellula artificiosorum. Lineage (NCBI taxonomy): Bacteria > Pseudomonadati > Planctomycetota > Planctomycetia > Pirellulales > Pirellulaceae > Novipirellula > Novipirellula artificiosorum. Next base: position 689,959 of record NZ_SJPV01000003.1, on the reverse strand, counting down.
ATGCGATAAGTCTCTGTTAAACCACCGCGTCCGGCATACTCCCATTCCGCTTCGGACGGCAGACGGTAGCCAATCTTCGCGAAGTCGCATTGCCAAGTTTGCGTGTCATAGCACGTATCCCATCCCTCTTCTTCGCTGAGCCAATTGCAATAGGCCGCTGCACCGTGCCAGCGGATACAAACAACCGGGTGCTTATCTTTGCCCGGTCGCATCACGAATCGCCGCTGATCACTTAAAGCGATTTGTGAGGCATTGTCCGATTCAAAGGTGTCGCAGAAAACCGTATTGGTGCCCGCTTGGACAACTTGTCCTTCACGTAGTTCAATCGCCTTGGCGGCCAGTCCGTCATTCAGAAAATCGCAGTACTGCTGATTGGTTGTTTCGGTGACTTGCATATGGAACGAACTGATCTGCACCGTGTGAATGGGCACTTCGTCGTTGCGGTGTTCTTGGCCGCCCAGATCGTGATGGTCGCCCATCTCGAAGCTTCCTGCCTGTACAAGGACAAAGCCTTCTGCTGACGAGAGCGTCGTCATTTTTTGCGGGTCATCGCCCGCAAACGGAACTGCTGCGGCAGGGGAATCAGGACGCGGTTCACGGGTTGACATTGGACCGCCCGCTGGCCGTTTCCCCTCTTGCCGAGGGCCCCCCTGCGGTTGTCCGCCCTGACGCTGCCCGCCTTGCCGTTGGGCAGCTTGCCCTTGGTCGCCGTCTTCCGGTCGCATCTCGTCACGGGAGAGGTTTCCATCGCCATTCTTGTCGAGTGCCTTGAGCGAGGTGACCGCGTTGGCGATTTCACTTGCCGATAGCTCACCGTCGCGGTTGGCATCCAAAGCCAGAATGACCGGATTTCGAGATCCGCCCCCGCCTTGCCCCTGGCCCCCGCCTTGCCCCTGGCCCCCGCCTTGCTTCTGACCACCGCCTTGCTTCTGACCACCGCCAGGACCTCGCATGTCATCCGCGCGGCGCGCGCCGCTACCTTGGCCTACCCGGTTTCCTTGTCCCTGCCCTTGACCCGGTCCCTGCTGTCCGGCTTCCCTTCGGATTTGCGGACCTTGTTGTTCCTGCTGCGCATTGGAATCACGCTGATACGGATCAGGCGACCGAAACTGCCCATACGCTGTCAGAGTCAACAGCCCAGAAAAGACGCACGCAATCGCCATGGCGTGAACCGAATTCTTCATCGTTCAATTTTCCTTCGAGTTGTGAAAGCCAGTGGAGCGTGTTGTGGAGTCACATCACGCCGATCGAGGTCGGTTGACGGAAATTGCGCTGCGGAAATCACGAGAAGACCGAGCGCATCGGCGAATCCGACAGGGTAAAATTGCGGTTTCAACGCCCAATCTCCTTCGCATTGCGATGACCGTCGAATCGGGCCGAACCGTCCGGTCCGACTCGGGTCATGAAGCTTGTAACGCGAAAGCAGCGAGGAAACCTACAGCTACGGCGTTTTTTTTGTAGAAACATTGGGTGGCCGACGGGGGTTTCACACGCTGGGCGTTTGATGCCGATTAACGGAAACGGTGTCGCCGAGTTATCAACGGGGCAAACTACATTTCATGTCATACACCTGTCCTGCAACCGACGAACTCAGTCGACGACTCAGCCGGGGGGATCGCCATGCATTGGCCGATCTCTTCACGCTCTATCGCGACCGTTTGGAGCAGATGCTGCATTTTCGAGTCCCCGCCCAATTAGCGGGTCGGCTGGACATCGACGATCTGCTTCAGGAATCCTACCTGGCCGCCGCGAAGAGGATCGCCGCCTTCGAGCATTCAGGTGAGCATAGCCCGTTGGTCTGGCTCCGCCTGATTACGCTGCAAACGCTGACGGACCAATGCCGTCGCCATTTGGCTGCACAACGTCGAGATGCCGGACGTGAACTGTCGATCCATGCACGGATGACGATCCCCGGCGCAACGAGCGCCTCGATGGCCAGTCTCCTGATCGGCCAGTGGACGTCACCAAGCGGTGTGGTTATGCGAGCCGAGGCGATCCAGCAGCTTGAGGATGCAATCGATTCCATGGAACCGATCGATCGCGAGATTCTTGCGCTGCGTCACTTCGAAATGCTCAACAACAAGGAGACAGCCGCTGTGCTTGGCATCACGACGGATGCAGCAAGTATCCGCTACGTTCGGGCCATTCGCCGTTTGAAAGAGATCTGTACTGATGAGTGTCCCGAATCCAAACCGTAGTCCACCCCGTATCGAATCGCTAGCAGAACGTTTCATCGAACAATTGCACGACGATGAATCGCCCACGATTGAGGGGTACGCTGGGGAGTACCCCGCACTCGCTGATGAGATTCGCGAGCTGTTTCCGACGATTCTGAACATGGAGACGTTGCGTCGCCACAAATCATCGGGGCGACCCATTCCGGGCCATCATGCCGAGCGGATGCCAGACAGCCTCGGCGATTTCCGAATCATTCGGGAAATCGGTCGGGGAGGAATGGGGATTGTCTATGAAGCCGAGCAACTCTCACTGAGACGTCATGTCGCTCTCAAAGTCTTGCCTCGTGGCTACTTCAACAATCGTGTGCGACGAGACCGATTTCAACGTGAAGCCCAGATCGTCGGACGATTGCATCATACGAATATTGTGCCGGTTCACGGTATTGGCAGCGACGAAGGGTACGACTTTTTCGTAATGCAGTACATCGACGGAGTTTCGCTCGACCAATTGATCGCTGTAAACAAGGCGATCGGAGAACGAATCGACTGGCAACGCGTTGCTCGATTCGGAATCCAGACTGCTAGAGCGATGCATTACGCTCACGAACAGGGCGTGCTTCATCGGGATATTAAGCCCGCAAACCTCCTGCTGGGCTCGGACGAATCGAGTGAACACGAACGCGTTTGGATCGCCGATTTCGGATTAGCTCTTGCCTTGGAGAGCGATGCCGAGCGCAGTGAATCCGTTGGAACACCAGGAACACTGCGGTACATGCCGCTCGAACAGTTGGAAGGACAACCGACTGCGCGGAGCGATCTTTACAGCCTGGGGCTTACGCTCTATGAACTGCTCACGGGTCGTCCTGCGTATCAGGACTCGGTGTCATCTCAACTGCTTGGACGCATCCGGCAAGGCGACATCACGCCGCTGCGATCGGTTGATACCAACCTCCCCCGCGATCTCGAAGCCATCCTTCGCAAGGCGACCGACAAGGAGGAGCTTCAACGCTACCACACCGCCAAAGACTTGGCAGATGACCTTGAACGATTGCTCAGCAATCGCCCGGTACGAGCTCGCCGAATTACGCCCCTGGGGCACGCGGTTCGTTGGACGCAAAGAAACCCATTAGCTGCTGCGCTTTCATGCATTGCCGCTGTTCTGTTTATCGGCATCATCACGGCAACGACCCAAGGCTATCTTTCCGCCAAGGCCGGCGAGAGACGGGAAGCCGCGATGCGGCAGAGCGAACAGGAGCAACGGCTGCGTGAAGGCGAACAAAGGCGGCGAGCGGAAGCGGCATTAGAGGTCGCCATCAAGTCGCTGGATGAACTGTTCTCGCAAATCGAATCGAATCGTCGACCGGGACAACGCCTAGCACCCGAAGAAGCACAAAGCATGCTCGCGGCGATTGAACGCATGTTGGCTTTCTACGAGCAACTCGCCGAGCAAGGACAAAGCGGACCAGAGTCTCAGATTCCCATGGCCGAAGCGCTACGACGCATGGGCGATCTCCAACGCAGCTTACACGAGTACGAGGACGCAGAGTCGACTCTTCTGACGGCGATCGCTCTGCTCGACCGCCTAATCGAGGACCGTCCCGACCAGGCCGTCGCTCAAATTCAGCACGCTCGAGCTAACTACACGCTTGGCCGAGTCTATCGTGACACAGGCCGACTTGACGAGGGCGACGCCCTGATTCAGCTCGCGATCACGGAGCTGGAGGATCTTCCCGACAATGCACCTCAGCGTCGCCACCTACAGGAACTACTCAGCCGATTTCGGAGAGACACCCCTCGCGCTGCTGGTAAGTAGCCGTTCACGATACCTGCCTCAAAGCCCTGGCTGGGTCACAAGCCGCCACTCCTCGCAGTCAATCTCGCTTATAATCGTGTCTTCGTTCCTGACGCCTGTTTTTCCGATGACACCTTACTTGCGCCACCGTTCGGCTTTGCTGTGGCGACGAACCAGACTGGTGAGCCTTATGATCCAAAAGATCCGATTGACGACCATTTTCGTTTTTTGTGGCTTCCTGCCATTGGCGGTTGTTGCCGCTGCTGAACCTGATGAAGTGCCGGCCGGTGAAGTCCATGTCTACAAGACTTCCGGCGGCAAGCCTCAGCAGATGGAGGTCTACGTTCCGCCCGAACACGATCCTGAAACCGAGAAAGTTCCTGGATTGATCCTTTTCCATGGCGGTGGCTGGGGCGGCGGCGACCTGACTCAGTTCCGGCGGGCTTGCCAGTACTTCGCCAGCCGGGGGCTCGTTTGCGCCACGTCGAACTACCGGATGTTAACGAAAGACGAGGCGGCTGCTCTGCCCGAACGAGACATGCGGAAGGCGGTCTGTGTCACCGACGCGAAGAGCGCGATTCGCTGGTTCAAGGCCCAGGCCGGCGAATTCGGCATCGATCCAAAACGGATCGTTACCGGGGGTGGTTCCGCCGGAGGGCATGTCGCGACCCTCGCTACGTTGAACCCGGATCTCAACGACCCGGGGGATCCGAAGCACACCGATGTTTCGGTGGTGGCTTATCTGCTTTTCAATCCCGCGTTTTCAAAGAACACCACCGACTCGGCGATCGATCCACTTCCGCACCTGAAGCAAGACATGGCGCCCGCGATCGTGTTTTTTGGAACCAAAGACCACAAGTGGCTTGAAGGCTGGAACGCGGTCTTCACAAAGCTCGTGAAACTCGGAAACACGACCACGGAGGTGCAGATGGCGGAGGGTGAGGCCCACGCCTTTTTTAACAAGCCTCCCTGGCAGGACGTGACCCTGCGCGCTGCAGACGAGTTTCTGATCAGGCAAGGCATTCTCGGCGGAAGCCCCACGATCCAGCCGCCCACGACGGGCGAAGCCCTGGTGCCGGCCGCAGATGTAGAATGATGCGGCTGTTTTCACACGCAAGCAAAACGGTGGAAGGATTAACATGAAGATCGTAATTCTTTGAGTCCGCATCTCCCTGGTAACACGAAGCGAGCGCACTGCGTTATATTTTTGCTTGCGAATTCCGATCACCCCTTTACTTCTGACCTAACGCAAACTGCGGCGTTGCGCCGGCCACATCACAACCCGTATTTCCAGCCCTTGAAAGTATCCTCATGATCAAGCAACTCATTCTTTCGCTTCCCTACCTCGCTCTGTTGGCTTCGCCGTTTCTTGCCGGGCAGGCCTTGGCAGAGACGCCCAACGTGATCGTCATCATGGCGGACGATCTCGGTTACGGTGATCTTTCTTGTTACGGCGCGACGTCGCTCGAGACGCCCAACATTGACCAGCTTAGTGAAGAAGGCTTGCGATTCACCAGCGGTTACTGCTCCGCTTCCACCTGCACACCGACGCGTTATTCCCTCCTGACGGGAACTTATGCGTTTCGCGGAGAACGCACGGGCATTGCGCCACCCAATGCACCGGCCATCATCAAGCCGGGAACCGAGACGGTCGCATCACTGCTGCAGCGAGCCGGATATGCCACCGCAGTCATCGGAAAATGGCATCTTGGGCTGGGGGAAGAAAGTGGCCCTGATTGGAATGGAGACCTGAAACCGGGGCCGCTCGAAATCGGATTCGACACCTGCTTCCTGTTGCCGACCACCAACGACCGCGTGCCTCAGGTCTATGTTCATGATCACCGAGTTCCGAATCTCGATCCTGCCGACCCTTTATGGGTGGGGGACAAAATACCGAGCCCCGATCATCCCACTGGAAACTCGCATCGCGATACGCTGAAGATGGACTGGTCGCATGGCCACAATTCGACGATCCATAACGGGATCAGCCGGATCGGCTTTTATACAGGCGGTCACGCCGCCCGTTTTCGGGATGAAGACCTTGCCGACAAGTGGGTTGAAAAGTCCGTCGAATTCATTGAGCAGCACAAGCGCGAGCCCTTCTTTCTGTTCTTTTCGTCGCATGACATCCACGTGCCTCGGATTCCGCACGAACGGTTTCAGGGAAAGACGTCGCTTGGCTTCCGCGGTGATGCGATCATTGAACTCGACTGGTGCGTCGGCGAACTGATGAAGACCCTCGATCGGCTGAAGTTGGCGGAGAACACACTCGTTGTCTTTTGCAGCGACAATGGGCCCGTGTTGGATGACGGCTACAAAGACGGAGCGATCGAGAAGATCGGCAACCACCGCGCCGCTGGCCCCTATTCGGGCGGCAAATACAGCGTTTACGAAGGCGGAACCCGAACGCCGCTGATCACACGTTGGAAAGGTCGTATTCAGCCGGGGGTGAGCGACGAACTTGTTTCGACGATCGATCTCGCGGCGAGCCTCGCCGCACTCGCCGAACAACCCCTTCCGAGCGATGCCTGCCTCGACAGCTTCAATGTACTCGGTGCTTTGTTGGGTGAAGACGATGCCAAAGGCCGCGACCACCTCGTCCAGCAGGACAACGGCAGCAGCGGAACCTTCGGCCTGCGTGTCGGGCAATGGAAGTTGCACCGCTATGAAAAGAAGACTGCCCGTAACGTGGTCGTCGAGACGGAACTTGCCAATACCAAGGTGCCTGCGTTCCAGCTGTTCAACCTCGAAAAGGATCCAGCCGAAAAAACGAACGTGCTCGATGACGAACCGGTCGTCGCCGAACGTCTCAAGAATCAGCTCACCGCAATCATCCAGCAGGGCCGTAGCCGCCCGTGAACCAAGGACCGTTCGGAAAGAGCTATGATTGTTGAATCCTTAGAAGAATCTGCGGGTACGTCATTCGATGACCCACAGATTCTGCGGAAGAGCCGAGAATCTTGATGTCTCTCCACGGAGAATGCAACACCCAAGTTCGTAAATTGATGGCCCTGCTGTTGAGAACAGTTCTTAGATAAAACGTGCTTTACCGTACGATTTGGGATGCGATCTCATCGGGCAATGTATGGTTGTCTTCCACAACGATGCGGAATCCAACATTCAGCACCCTCTGGTACGGTAGATAAGGCAACCGGAAGCTACTAGTCGCGCGATGCGGGCGATCTCTCCAGGAGCCACCTCGAACCACTCGGCGATCATCATCAACAGCAGCTTCTGAATTTGATGCACCGTAGGACAAGTAAGGGGATCGCGTCCACTCGGCGACGTTGCCATGCATGTCGAACAGCCCCCAAGCGTTGGTTTGGTAATGACCGCGTGCATCGGGGAAACGCAAGCCGTCATTGACATTGGAAATGCGGGGAAATGGGTTCCCCTTCGATCCACTGGACGCGCGATCGGCCAAGTTGGCGTGTGCGGCGAAGTCGTCTTGGACCTGTCCAAAGTTCATCGGCGTGTCCGTTCCGGCTCGACACGCCCATTCCCATTGTGCTTCTCCTGGGCCATCGGGCGAGCCCATCACAAAACAACCAGCAGGAGTGCGGGTCAGCTGCAAGACGATCGGCTCGCTTCCCTCGAATGACTGATCCGAATAGTTGTAGGTCAGCGGGAAAGATGGGTACATCAAGTTTGATGTATCGACTTCACCATCAGGACAAACATAGCCCACCGTCAGACTCTGGGTGACGGGTTGTTCGCTCTGTTGTTGCTGGGCCCTTGCTGTGTGGGCGTCGAAAGGCCAACTCGCGAGTTTCGGCAGGTCAGGCATTCCAACCAGCCAGCTTCGCATGAGTTGCAACGCGCGGCCCTGCTCATCCAACGGTTGGATCGAAATGGGTGTGTTCGCAGGGATGGTGAAGCTTGCTGACCCGTCTTCTTCTACCGGCACTGTGCCAAGTACACGTTTGACATCCCAGCTACTTTTCACACCGACACTGGCGTGCCCACCAGTCTTTACGAAGCTGTAGTGATATGAGAACAGTCGCAGGTTTCTAACCGCACCACGCGGTACGCCTTCTAGGCCGGGGCCCTGATAGATATCGGTAAGAAAGACGCTTGCCTCTTTTGCGTCTGGAAGCACCCGGTCCAGGATAACGGGCGGACGAGGTGTCGATTGAAGCGGAATGGGTTCCAAGATCGCGCTGCCTTCGACTTCCTTGATCAGTGTGATGTTGTCAAAGACATCGACCAAATAAATACCCCACAGGGAATCATGTGTCCGTTGTGATGGACACAAGGCGACCAGTCGCTGTCCTGTTCGAATGCTAACCGACGCAGGTCCTTGGTTTGTGGATCGAGAAGATATAGGCTGGCCATCGGTTTGCTTGTCCGCTAAGATCGTTCGGTACAGCAATTTCGTTTTGCCAACCGTCATGTCGAATCGAATCGTGTCGTGTGTGTGTGAATTTCGCGTCGGCTGTCCCAGCGATCCGCCAATCACCTTTCTCGCGGAATTGCCAAAATCACGTTTGACAACCAGCAGTTGAGCAAAATCCAGCAAAGGATTGCGAAGCAAAACATCGCGTTGAAATTCCCGAAAACTGTCAACGACGTTTTGCAGGTCGGCACGCTTCGGTCGCAAGCCTTTCAGGAAGAGCTGTTCAAACCGTTGGGCGTCATTTTCGAATTGCGCGAGCCGATTGTTGATCTGCTTTGCATCGCTAAATTGATCGGGGTGATTCTTTTGCAGGTCTACAACAGCACGCTCCATGCCGGCAGATTTATCCTCCGGAATTCGGTTACATCATCCAAATAGTCGACAACCTGTTCATACAGGGCTAACCAACGTGGGTCCGATTGGGGCACCTTGTTATCGATGAGTTCGGAATAGGACGTTTGGAGCGTTTGTTGGAATGGTTGAAGCTCGTCCAGGTGATGCCGCAAAAAGCCTCGTTCGTTCGTGCTTCGCGGGCTGGCAGCGAACCAGCTTGCAAGGTTTTTGGTTTTAGGAAACTCTGTTTCAAAGCGATGGCTGATTCCTGGGAAATCGTTGCGAATCTGTTTCCAAGACCAGTCCGCGTCGACGAGATCACCCTTGCATGCTAAACAGAACCCGGCTTGGCCTCTTACGTTGTAGACTTTCAACACCAATACGTTCTGGCCACGGCGCAGACGCAATTGTTCCACGGGGGAGTCTCCCTTGATGTTCAGGACGGTTTCCGAATCGAGAAGCTGATCTCCGTTTAGCCACAGTACCAATCCATCGTCATGGCTGAGGTCGATGGCTATTTCGCAATCACGGTCGGCTGTGATGACACGTGTGAGGTAATAGGAGTGATCATCCTGCAACGAAAAGCTGATGTGTTTCCCGGTTTCCCATTTCCGTTGTTCTGTCCATAACGCTTCGCCGCTTGGATCCGTTGCTTTGGCGTCGAAGTCATTTAACTGTGTGAGATAGGGTTGATTGGATTCGGTAGTCGAATTGACAGGCCTTGATTGATGCCAGTTTCCAAATCGCAAGCCTTGGATGCTGTCAGGGTGTTCGAACGCTGTGCGCGCGGTGACAACCGTCTGGGCCCAAGTCGACTGTTTCTGGTACGTGTGCCAGGGTCGCTCTACAGCAAAAGAAACCGTTGCGATGGCGGATAGCAGAATGAAGATGGCGGGACGCCATCGAGGCGATTTGACGCTCGCGGACATAGAGGGTTCATCCAAGGAAAGCCGAGTGAACGGACAGGCGTCGCTTGCAGGTATGGAGAGTTCCACGAGCGACAGGTGATGGGCGATGCGGTGTGGGCCGCGTACTATCGTTTTGCATCTGACAACGGGGGTGTGTTGGCGTGCGATTGTTCAAAGGAGAGTTGAGGGCGGAAATTGGGATGGTCTCGGAATTGCAGATTCTTGCGACCGTAGTAGGAACCGTAGAACTGCCCGTTGGAGTCGATCCAGGTTGTGACGCGAATTCGCTCGGCTGGCGAAAGGTTGACGTCGTAGTGTTTGGGCACTAGATAGTCTTTTAGCCGGCTGGCGTGAGTTCCCAGACTGTAAGGCGGCAGATAATGGTTGTTGCCGCTCTTTGGGTGGTTCTCGCCGATAATCGGAATCAGGTCGCGACGAAGGATATTCTCGTAACTGCGGCTGAATAACTTCGTGAGTTCACCTGACAAGTTCAAGTCGCCTTCACTCTTCTGGTCGTCATGACAACGCACGCAGTGTTTATCCAGGACGGGCTGAACATCGCTTTCATAGGCTAGCGGGCGGGCACCAGTCTTCTCGCCGGGCTGCGGCCCGGGAAGGTCGGGGGCTCGCAGCAGCGCCAGCGGCATTTGTGCCGCGACGGTCAGGGACAGTTCGTTTGCCCGTTCGTGGCAACCAACGCACGAGCGGATTTCACCGGGGCGATAATTGACGAATGTACGCTCACGCTGCACCTCTTGATAGTTCGCGTCCAACGCTTGGAAGAAGATGTTCTTGTCGGCTTCGACCAGAAAGTGAGCCGAGCCGTCTTCTTCGACGGGAACGACGCCGTATTGAATCTTGAGGCCCAAGTGCGTGTTGCAAGTGATCGACGAGTGTTGTTGATCATAGGCGTCGCCTTCCCAAAAACGTCTGGCGGCCCAAGGGCGTGGTACGTGTTCGTTGACGCGAATGTACTTGATGGTGCCTCGTTCGACGCCATCCAAGCCTCGATAGATGTCCGAGACAATGACCTTGGCCAAACCCTTGGCTGCCAATTTCGCATCCATGGTTGCGATGGAGATCGATGGTGTCCGGCGCGGTCGAACGGGGATCGGCGTCCAGCAAGAAAATTCGTCGTCCCGATGTAGCAGATGCTTTTTGCCATCGGCATCGATCAAGTACAATCCGTAAGCATTCTCGACGTTCCACGTGTCCGAGCGATTGAACGACACCAGGAACTCTTTTGCCGAAAGCGGGTACGGATCCATGTACAGCGGACCGCGTTGTGTATTTCCTTTGCCGTCTCGCCCCGCTTGTTGCTCCGGCGGGACCGGTTTGGTTGCCCCGCCGGGAACCTTGTCCCAGCCCCACTGGTGTTGTGTGTCGACTTCGGGCGTGACATAGCTAACACCGTCGCCAGTGCGGCGATCCTGTCGGCTGTCGATTAACATGATGGTGCCGACGCCCAAGGGCATGTGAGGAGCGCCAATCGCAACGAACAGGCTGTTCTGGTTCGGAACGGCACGGCCTACATTGAAGACAGATGGAAAGGCGATGCTCATTCCATAGACTTCTTCCGACCCCGTGCCATCGGGACGCATGCACCAAAGTCCCTTGTTCGTCACCGAACCGTTGTCAACATACTCCCACCGCGTGTACAGGATGCGCCCGTCGTTCATGATGCTGGGAGCAGATTCGCTGACGGAATTATTCGATAACTTTTCAATAGCATTGCCGTCGGCGTCCATGCGATAAATGACCGAAGACGTAAGCTTGTCGGGACCATCACACAGGATGCCGTATTCACATCGCGTTGATGCAAAGCAAATGCCTCCGTCGGGAAGGTAGCACGGATGCATATCGTCAGTGTGATGAGCGTAGTTTTTCCACCAATCGAGGTTGTATTTCGTGATCCGCGACGTTTCGTCGGCAGGCGGGAACGTCAACTGGCGAAGGCCCGAGCCATCGATGTTGACTTCCCAAATCCGAAAACCTACGTCCATCTTTTCTTTCCAACCAAAGGCAATTCGATGGCCGTCATAGGAAAGGTCGCAGCGCCCAAAAATGCCATGGGACAATTCAGGAACCAGTTCCGTGACCGATCCATCGTCTAACGACAGCAAGCACAGGTTCCCGCCAAAATGTCTGCAGCCATCAATGAAGTCCGTATAGTAGTGGCTGGACTGAAAGGTGTAGCGTTTGACATACAAAACGTGTTTCACCGAAGGCAATAACTTCTGGACAGCCGCACGTGTAGCAACCACGTCTTCGCTCACCGGCCCGGTCAAGTCGACTGGCCGAGGGAACAGGTCTTCGAACGCATCTGGATCAGGAACCTTGTCGGCTTTGGAAATCACCAGACCTGCCATGTGAGGGAACGACCCATTCGCTTGCAAGCGAACCGTGTTTGCTCCGGTCGTCAGGCGATACGGGCCCTGTGTCTCCCACTGAAGATCAGTGGCAAGGAAGCCGCCCGTGTCTTGTTTGAGAATCGGTTTTGGATGCTCCTTGCTGTTGAGAGAAAGCTGCACGGGACGCCGTTCGCCGCTGGCGTACAGAAAGTGCAAGTAATAATCCCCTGAGGCAGGAGCATCGACGGTCCATTGAAGCATGCCATTCTTCCCATGGCAGACGACCAGTCCATCCCATCTTTCCTCGATGGGCACGACGATGTCTGAATGATCGGAAAGCCGTCTCGCTGGAATCGTGATCGTTTGCGCCGTTGCCGAACAAGCCATGCCGAACAGTAACAGTCCCAGAATGCTCGTCAAGAATGTGTGTCGTTGGGTGTTCATTAACGTCTCTTTGGAAAATACGTAGTGAGTGTGTATTGGCAATGCCCCTAGGGCTTCACGACCACTCGTAGTGCTTCGCCCGAAGCCATCAACTCAAATGCCTGATGGATTTCATCCAAGGGCAAACGATGGGATACCAGTTTATCAGCCGGGACTTGTCCGCTTTCCAACAACTCGACTGCTTTTTCCACATGCCAGGGAGCGGAGTCGCTCGTGCCGACCACTTTCAGCTCCCCATAGTGAATGGCTCGGCTATCCAATTGGATCGTTGCTGCCGATGCAGGCAGCGAAGCGAACAGCACGACGGAGCCCCGTTTTCGAACTAAGTGCATGGCGTCTTCTTGCGGTTTTGCTGCCGGCGCTGCGACGATTGCGACATCGGCTCCCAGGCCATCGGTATGCGTTTTGACGCACTCTGACAAATCTTCCTTGCTAGGATTGATCAGGACATCAAATCCGAACTGCTTTGCTTGCGTGAGACGGGCGTCGCTGATTTCCGAAAGGATGATCTTCTCCGCGCCCAGGCTGCGCGCGACGCATGCGTTAATGATCCCTAAAGGCCCCGCACCCAGGACTAAAACCGTGTCGCCCTTTTGGAGGTCGGTTTGGCTAAGTGAGTTCACGCCGCAGCTAACCGGTTCAGCGAGCGCCGCGTGATCGGCCTCCATCGACGGTGTCTTGACGACGTGTCCATTTTGCAAGGCACGTCCTGGGATGATCACGTATTCGGCCATGCCGCCCGGGTAGGAGAAACCCATCGGAGCGAGGTTTGCGCAAAGGTTCGGCCAGCCTCGCTTGCAATAATTGCAGTCGCCACAAGAAATACTGGTTGCCATCACAATACGGTCGGCAACCGCGAATCCACCAGCCGCAGCGGCGCCGACCTCCTCGACCAGACCCGTCAGTTCGTGCCCCATGGTCATCGGAGGTTTGATCCGCGGGTTGCCGTGTTTGAACGTCTTCAAGTCGGTTCCACATACGGCGCAGGCATCAACCTTCACCAGCAATTCATCATTGCCGCAAGAGGGTTTCGATAGCTCTTCGACCCTGATGTCTTCAGGGCCGTGATAAACGATCGCTTTCATAGGAGTCTTTCGGTGTGTTGAAGCGATGATCGTTGCGTTACGCTTTTGGGGCCTGATCAAGCAGAGGCTTTGTGCCGCCGCCGGTGCCGAGACGTTTGCAGCCTTGTTCAAGGTAGCCACGAGCGGTTTCGTAGTCTCGTATTCCGGCTGAAGCCTTCACGCCCATCGTGTCGCCGACCGTTTTGATCATCACATCGATGGCTTCAGGAGTGGCCGGTCCGTCACCAAAACCGGTTGATGTTTTGACGTAGTCGGCACCTGCCTCACGCGAGATTTCGCAGGCTCGGGCGATCTGCTCGGGACTCAGATAGCAAGTTTCCAAGATCACCTTGACCTCAACATCGCCGGCTTTCTTCGCTTCCGCGACCACGGCTTCAATATCACGGCGGACCCACTCTTCGTCGCCGGAGAGGAACTTGCCGACATTCATCACCATGTCGAGTTCTTTGGCGCCGTCTTCGATCCCCAGTTTTGCTTCCAACGCTTTCACTTCCGGTTTGCTGTCGCCGTGAGGAAAGCCGACAACCATCGAGGGGAGTACGCCGGAGCCCGCGAGTTCCTTGGCGACCAGTCGCATGTCGCTTGGTCGCACGCACACACTGGCGACTTTGTATTCTTTTCCAAGATCACAGTTCTCGACGATTTCTTGATCCGTGATGTTGGCTTTTAACGCGGCGTGGTCGATGGTTGCCGCGACTTTGTCTCTGGTCCATGTCGTCATTGGCTTCTGATTGTCCTCGAGGTTGAATGATTTCTGTGGGAGAGTGATGTTGGAAATTCCTGCCCTAATGCATCTCGCGACCGCCGGTGATGTTGATCGCTTGACCGGTCATGTAGCCGGCCTTTTCCGAAGCTAAATAGCAAGTCATCTGTACAACATCGTCGATTTTTGCCAATCGTCCCAATGGAACTTTGGAAGTGAACATCTTGACGATCTCGTCGTGGGGCATGTTCATGTTCTTGACATAGTCCGACGACACGTTGCTCCACACGCCGGTGGCCTCGGTGATTCCAGGGCAAACGCAATTGACGCGGATGTTGTTACCGGCGAGCTCGAAGGCGAGTGCTTGTGTCAAGCCAATGATGGCTGCCTTGGCGGACGAATAGGCACTCATCAAAGCCGATCCGGTTTTTCCCGACTTGCTAGAAAAGTTCACGATGCTGCCGGATCCGGTCGCTTTCATCAGCGGCACGACTTCCTTGATGAACAAGAACGTGCCTTTGCAATTGACGTCAAAGACAAATTCCCAAGTCTTCTCATCAACGTCTTCGATCGCGGCCCCCTTTCCGGTCACGCCCGCGACGTTGATCAGGACGTCGATCTTGCCGTAGGCATTCGTCGTTGCATCGACGACATGCTTGACTTGATCATGAACCGTGACGTCGGCTGCCAGGCCTTGGCAGTTTTCGCCCAATTCGCTGACGATTGTGTCGAGTGTTGATTGGTCGAGATCGGTGACAAAGACTTGGGCGCCTTCAGCGATCAAATGCGAGGCAATGCCTTTGCCGATACTTCCCGCGGCGCCGGTCACCAGCGCCACTTTGTTTTCGAAATCCACAGTTTTCTCCAGGTGGTTGCAGGGTGAGCTGCTGGCAACAGGTACGTTCCAGCAGCTCGTACTATTTGTCGGTGATTTTCAATTGAATCACCGTCAGCGTGTCCGGTTTGTCTGGTTCGTTGCCGTCATAAGGCAGGTCGATGTTTGACGCATAAACGGTCGTGCCGCGAACACAGGGCTCGGAGGGCTTATCGAGCTTGCCGCCAGCGCCGTCGGAGTTTGGATTCTGGGCGATGGTTTTTACACGTCCCCCTTTGAGTCCGACGAGGTGAATCGCATTGGAAAAGAAGTCGGCCACAATTAATTTCCTAAGCGAATGCACATATTTCATTCCATCGGTGCTGCCAATTCCTTTGCCTTTGACCAAGGTTTTCAATGGTTCGGCAAGAAAGCCGTCTTCTTTCAGTGGGGCGGTCAAGACGGATGCTTCGCCAAAATTGCACACGTACAAGACGCCTTTGGGTGTAATCGCCATCCCATTGGCGCCAACACCGGATCGCCAGTCATCGGCTTCGGTCGTGAATTTGGCAACCAAACGCTCATCGGCTCCATCAGGCTTCAGTTCAGCGGGTTTGTCTGCCGAGAGTTCGTCAAGATCGAACTTATAAACGCCGGATAGATGAGGCTGAGCGTCATTGACCAGGCAAGTTTCAGTAACGTAGATGCTATCGCCATAGGCTTCGACAGCATTGGCCGCAATGAATCCAGTTGCGACAGTCTCCACGCGGACAGCTTTCTTGCCTTTCATCACCACCCGCAGCAGACGTGATTGGTGGTCCATGTTTTCGCCGAAGGTTTGATTGTCGGCCACATAGAAGTTGCCATCGCTTCCTTGCGCGATTCCCAGGGGATACACGTCATCTGTGTCTGGATGCTTTGGTAGATCGATCAACTTTTCAAGTTGGTCGTCTGCGTCGATCGTCCAAACCGCAGCGACGGCTGCGACCTGCAGATTCAACATGTTTAAGTAGATCTTGCCGTCTTTGGCGACCGTCATTCCATCGGGAGTGGAAGTGTCCTCCGGCAGAACAATCGAAGTTGGTGTTCCGTCGACTTCAATCTGCTTGAGTGTGGGTGCGGCTGCAAGGCAAAACTGGCTGCTGATGGCCAGAACCAAAAGAGGAAGAACGTTGCGTAACATGGTGAACCTTGAGGTTGATGTGCGTCGGCGTTGGGTGCGGTGTTGCGGAGCGAGAGGCTTGAGCCTATATGCCAAGGAAGTTGTCGTTGATCGCTTGGTCGGAGTGTCGAACCGCCGAATCCGTGTGCAGGTTAGCGACCTCGTTGATGATGGCACCTTCGGGACCGGCGAATTGCCAGTGTCGAGATTTGATTTCCGCGAGCGGAACGAACATGCCGGGCGTGGCGGGGACAACATGATGCGTCGTTGTCGTGCCTTTGCAGTGGACTTGGGGAATCTTGATTTCAGGGTACATGGCGATGTTGTTATTGCCGATTCCACCGATGTAGCTCTTGCCCCAGCGAACCAGCCAGCCTTCGTTCTTGACGATGCCCAGATCGCCTTCCAGGTGCCAATGTTCCGGCAACATTTGACCGGGCATCAAGAACAAATCCATCAACATGAAGACGCCATCTTCGCTGCTGTGGTTCTCGTGCATCAGCGCGGCCAGCCCCAGTTCTGCATACTTGCCGGTGCCGTAATCGCTTACCCAAAGCTTTTCACGAAACTCGGGAAAGATGGGATAGCCAAATCGTCTGCACATCGCGATCAGGCCGTCTTTGGCCTTTTCCACGTCAAACTTGCCATCCGTATAGAAATCAGCATTTTTTATCGGTGCTGCATCGGCCTCTTTGATGCTCATTGCAAAGGGAGCTGCCGCGGCCAAGGCAGTTGCCTTCATGAGAGTTCTTCGCTTCATTTGTTCGTCCTTTTGTGGGGGCCTGTTTTGCCAACAGGGCGTTCGGGGTCAAAGGGAATTCCAGATCGGACACAAGGCATCCAGCGTAGCAAGAAAACGCTTGCGCCTTGCCGAGTAAACGGCATGTTGTTCCGAGCGGGGTTCGTGACGGCGATTGATTCGCGTCATTTGTTCGCAAGCAGCCGCGAGATCGGGATAGATCCCGTGTCCGATGGATGCAATCATAGCCGCTCCCAACGCCCCCAGCTCTTCAGCCTCTGGGACTTGGACTGGAACGTTGAAAACGTCGGCAAACATTTGACACCAGACTTCGCTGCGCGCGACTCCGCCGGTCATGCTGATAATCTTGGGACAGGGGCGAAATTGCATTAAACGGTCCCAATGCCAGTGATGCATGAAGCAGACGCCTTCGAAGATTGCACGAGCCATCGCCGCTCGGTCGGTTTGTCCAGTCAGTCCCAGAAAGGTGCCGGTCGCGTTTGGGTTCACGGGGCTGCCGTACAGAAATGGCAAGAACATTGGGGCGGATATCGTTGGCGCAGACTCGCCAACCGCGTTGTCGCACCATCGATAGACGTTGCTGCTCTGCTGGCGTTGATCGGCCAACATTAGATCGACAAACCACTCCAGATTGCTGGCCGAAGTTGCGCTGCCTTCCAACACCAAGTAGTAGCCGTCGATGGCGTATCGGCTGACCATGAAGACATCGGCACTGCACAACGGCTCAGGGGTAATGTATTGATTGTTTCCCCAGGTTCCACCAACCATGACCATGCTATCTGGGTCGATACAACCTGCGGCTAGTCCGCAAGCATCGATATCAAAAGCACCACCATAGACAGCAGTGCCCTCGGCCAGTCCGGTTTCGCTTGCAGCGCTCGCCGAAATGCTTCCTGCCGCTTGCGTGCTACGGACGACGGGTGGCATTAGCTTGCGAGTGGATTCAATTCCGAAAGCTTCAAATATTTCGTCGTCGTACTCGCCTTTGCGTACATCCATGAGACTGGTACCTGAGTAGTCCGTTAGCTCAGCGTGGGCTTCACCAGTCAATCGCATCCGTACATAGTCTTTGCACATCAATGCCCAGCGGCTTCGCTGCAGTGTTTCCGGTTCGTTGTCGATCATCCAACGTAATAAAGCGTTGGGTTGCGCAGGCCAGTTGCATTGCAACGTTTTCGGGCGTAGCTTTTCGATTATACCGTCTTGATTCCAGTTTTCGACATAATCACGAGCGCGTGAATCGCTACTGCTGATCCCCTTGCGAGTCGGTCGTCCGGCCTCGTCGACCAAGTAAAGCCCGTTGCCATGGCCGGTGCAGGACACGGAAACGATCTCTTTCGCTGCAACCTTTGCATCACGGATGACTTCGCGAATTGCTTCAGCAGTTGCTTGCCAGAGCCGATCCGAGTCAATTTCATGCCAATCGGCGTGGGGCATTTCGAGTTCGATATTGCGACGCGCGATGGCAAGTTCTTTGCCTGTCAGGTCAAACAAGGCCGCCTTTGCGACCGTGCCACCGTTGTCGACTCCAAGAAGATATCGTTCGCTCATCAGTTGCCCTCCGCTGCACTGGAGACGTCTGCCAGTTTGGACGTGTCTTTGAATAACAACGCAAATACGATCAGCAGCACCAGTGAAATCACGAGGTTGACCATCCAAATGTAGCCCCAGTCATACTGGATGATCGTCTCTCCATCGACGATGGATTCGACACTGTGTCTCGCAATCAATTCTCCGTTGACAAAGTTACCGATCAGTAGGCCGATACCGAATGTCATTAGGAAGATGAACCCTTGTGCTTGGGCACGCAGCTCTCGGGGTGCGTATTTGTCGATGTAAATTTGACCTCCAACGAAGAAGAACCCAAAAATCAACCCATGCACCAGGATTGCCACGTAGAAAAGCGACTGAATGTCCTGAGTGCTACCGAAATAGAATGAGACGTAACGTGCCAGCAGTGCTAACAAGCCAACGGTCATGGACCATTTGACACCGAGCTGTTTCAGCGCGATCGGGATCATCAGCATGAAGACCATTTCTGCCGCTTGGCCCCAGTTCATCGTTAGTGTCAATTGCTTAAAACCCGCATCCTTGAGAAACACACTTCCGTACGACCAGTAGATCGAAAACGGAATCATGACAAGAACGCTGACGATAATGAAAAGGGCGAAGTGAAAGTCTTTCGTCAATGCAAACGCTCGAAGGCCAAGTGCGTCAACGATCGATGTTTCCTGGCCTTTCGCCGGGGGAGGCGTGTCGGGAAGCAGCAGTGCGACGACGGTGGCGACGGCACACGTTGCGGCTCCACAATAAAAGGGGAGATTGGTTCCGTCGAAGGCTTCCATGCCAAAGATCTTTAACGCCAAAAGACTGAAGATGCCAGAGGCAACCCAGCCGAGTGAGCCGAAGACGCGAATTTGCGGGAATTTTTCAACCGGGCCGTTTGCCATCGCGATCGCACTTGTCAGTCCCCAGGTGGGCATATAGCAAAGCATCGCGCCGAGAAGAACGAGGAACAGCAGCGTCGGGTCAGTCACTTGTGCTGCTATCACAAGAAAAAGTGTGCAGATTCCATTGAGCACTCCAAGAACCTTTTGGCTGGCGAAATGTCGGTCTGCGATCATTCCCACGATGGGCGATACAAGACATCCAATCGCCATCGAGCTAACGATCAGTGACAACATGACTCCAGAGACGCCCATATCGGTTGCATATGCTGAGAGCTGGACGAACCAGACCGCAAACAGCATGAACTGAAGGAACATCATCGCGCTCAGCTGAACGCGGACGGTTAGCGACATCTTGTGATTGTCACTCATGAGTTGCTTCCCTTCATCCGTATCAGTGCATTGCCAAGCCGCCGGAGACATCCACGGTGGCACCGGTCATGTAGCTGGCTCGCTGTGAAGCCAAGAACACGACCACGTCGGCGATTTCTTGCGTTTGGCCAATGCGTCCGAGTGGAGCACGACTGTTGAATTCTTCTGGGTTGGCGTGGTACGCATCAGCGACCATTTCGGTCAGCATCAGTCCAGGGGCAACGCAGTTCACGCCAAATCCCTTCGCTGCCAATTCCCGAGCCAATGAGATCGTAAACCCGATGATGCCTCGCTTGCTTGAGTCATACGCGGTCTTGCCGCTGCGACTGCCACGAAATGCTGCCTGCGAAGAGATGTTGACGATTCGCCCCGTACGATCGGCTGCCTCTAGACGACGAACGAACTGCTGACAGCATCTGAACGTGCCGCCCAGATTCACGTTCATTGTGTGCATGAAATCTTCAGACGGCAGTTCAGCAGTCGGACGGGTTGGGCAGAACGCGGCGTTGTTGACCAAGACGTCGACGATCCCCAATGAGGACTCAAGCTGATCAAACATTCCAGTCACTTGTTGGTCATCAACCACATCGCCGCCTACGGCAATCGCTTCTCCACCGGCGGCGCGGATTGAATCAACCACCACCTTTGCTTCATCGGGTTTGCTGCGGTAATTCACCCCGACCTTGGCTCCTTCGGCCGCGAGCGTTTCCGCGATGGTTTTGCCCAAACCACCTGCAGCGCCCGTCACCAACGCTACTTTTCCAGAGAGTCCAAGATCCATGCGATGTCCCAATTAACCAGCCAGCCATTCGGTTCCAACTGCAACAATTGTCTCTTGTAGACGGCTGGTTTTCCAGTACGATATCTCGTAAATGTTGTATGGAATTTTGCATGGCGGATCCTAGTAATATCTTACTGCTGATCGAAACTTCAAAGGCGTTTGGACGCAAACTGCTTCAGGGAGTCTCTCGCTATATGAGTGAAGGCTACTGCGATTGGGCGGTCTACGTTGAAGAACGGGGGAAACGCGAGCCGCTGCCTAGTTGGGTACATCGCTTTGACGGCGACGGCGTGATCTCACATTCCTCGTCACCTGCAGTCGTCCAATCGCTGCGTCAACTTGACGTGCCAATGATTGAGACCGATATGTGCGGCATGGGGCAGGATGTACCGATCGTCTACTCGGACGAAGACGCTTTGGTCGATGCAGCGATTGAACACTTCCTGCCGCGCGGTATCCAAAGCTTTGCATGGTGTCAGATTGTCGATAGGGCATGGTGTCGTTTTCGACGCAATGCGTTGAAGAGGCGACTACGCGAGCGCGGTTTGGGATTGGCAGCCAGTTACGCGCCGCGTCGCAAGCGAGCGATTCAGTGGCTCGATCAACGGAGAGAGTTGGGTGACTGGTTGGGAACGCTTGAATATCCAACGGGTATTTTGTGTGCGAATGATTTGTGCGGGACTCGATTATTGGAAGCCGCTCGTTTGGCTCGCATTGCAGTACCGGACCAAGTTGCTGTTGTGGGCGTTGATAACGATCCCGTATTGTGCGGGATGGCCTGGCCGACCTTGTCCAGTGTTGAGCAAAACGCTGAGCGGATCGGGTATCTCGCTGCCGAGCGGTTGCAGGCAATGCTTGAGGGTGGTCCGTGGGCGAGTGAGCCGATTTGGGTGCGTCCCACTGGTGTGGAAACTCGCCGTTCTTCGGACGTGATCGCCATCGGCGAACCGGATATGGTCAATGCGATACAGTTCATTCGTGATCAAGCACGTTGCGGCATCAACGTCAATGACGTGGTTCGCCACGTTTCGGTCAGTCGATCCTATTTGGAGAAGTTGTTCCGCGAGCACGTGGGGCGCAGTCCCAAGGCAGAGATTCAGCGGCTTCGGTTAGATCATGCCAAGCAGTTGCTGCAAGGCAACCAGTCGATTGCCAGTGTTGCATTGGCTTGTGGTTTCAAGTCAAGCCAATACTTCGCCAACGTGTTTCAGCGGGAGTTCGAGATGACCCCCGGCCAGTGGCGAAAGCAGCACGGTGGGTCAACGTAATCGGTGAGCCCTGTGTTCCAATCGCGCATCAGTCGTTCCGTTGTTCGAATCATTCGCTTGGGACTCCCGCAGATTTGCTTAGCGATGATTTCGTCGGCAAGCTAGCCACGGATTCGTTCAGCCACATCTCTAGTTCCAGCTTCGTCTCGTCGTCGAGTTGCAATCCTACCGCTTAGAGGTCGTGCAGTTTTTAAGTTGTTGATTGAAAAAGACTTACAAGATTTACCTCTCCCTCTGGGCATTGGTATCTACACAAGTCTGAACGGGAGAGCGTTGGCGGCCATTTGCTTCAGTTGACCGATGTCGATGTCGGGCGATTCTAGCAGATCGGTCATCGAGAGCAGGATCATGTAGCCAGCTAGC
>NZ_SJPV01000003.1:479743-667703 GCF_007860135.1 Novipirellula artificiosorum | reverse complement strand
CAAGATTACAGATTTCGAAATGTCAGAAATCAAACTCAAGCGTAACGCATTCCATGGCGATTGGAATTATGAAATCGCACCACGCAAGCGATGCAAACCTCGATAGTTTATTTGCGGACGGTCCCTACGGGGTGCGTTTTGGATCAGGAGTGTGGAAGCATTGGGTGCGTTTTAAAAATGAGATCGTTCGCCACACGGTGTCCCAACTTGTTGGCTCGAATAGACGAATTTGTGGATATCCCGGCAGTAAACAACTGGTATAGGGATAGTCTGCAAATCCATCAATCGGAACCAATCCTTTGCGTTCTGGATTGCGAGCAATGTAGTCGCAGACGCTTTCGATCGCATCTTTTTCCAGTTCCTTGTCGCGTAGCACATGATCATACGGTTGACGCTGAAAGCTGTAGCCAATTCGTTTCAAACAATCATTCGCGTCTAAGCGAAGCCGCTTCATTGCAACCCGCTGATCAGTCGACTCGGCTAGACCACAGCAAAGAAGATGAATGTGGTCGGGCATCATGCAAAAAATGGGGCAGGCAATCTGATTGCGAAACGCAACATGAGTCAGAATTTCTCGAAACTTGTAATAGAACTTGCCGTCAAGCCAGGCCGTGCGACGGTCGTCGATGGTCATGATCCAATGAACCCATGCGTATCCCCGATAAAACTCAGCCGGCAATCGACGAAGTCGTGATTGTGATGAAGAGTCCATGATCAGATTCCCCGGGTATCATTGTAGCGGAACTCGCAGAGAGTTTCGGTGGGTTTGGATACGCTCGGACCGAAATTCTCTGCGAATTCCGCTACAATGATTGTGATGATTGCATGAAACGAAATTCTCTGTGAATTCCGCTACGATGAGTAATTGTGAGACGAAACGACGTGTGTTGATCACCGGTTGTAGCCGCGGCATTGGGCTGGCGCTCGCCGAACACTTTTTGGCGGCCGACTCTCTGGTGATCGGCTGCTCTCGGTCGCTGCCGCCGATCGATTCCGATCACTTCTGCCACTTTGCTCTGGATCTTAACGATGCGGATGCAGTGACGGCGATGATGCGGACGGTTCGTAAAGAACACGGCGGCTTGGATGTGCTGATCAACAACGCCGGCGTTGCCTCGATGGCTCCGGTCGCTCTGCAGCCCCCTCAAATCGCTCGCAACGTGGTCGAGTTGAACCTGAACTCGATGGTTTCGATCACCCATTCCGCCATTCGCTTGCTGCGGTCTGGTACAAACCCCAGAATCGTCAATTTCTCGACCGTCGCCGTTCCCTATCGTCTTGAAGGCGAAGCGATCTATTCCGCAACCAAAGCGGCGATCGAACAATGGTCGCGGGTTTTGGCCAAAGAGCTTGGGCCCATGGGCATTACGGTCAATGTCGTCGGGCCCACGCCGGTCCGTACGGATCTGATTCGTGGGATCGCCGAAGAAAAACTCGAGGCTCTGATTGCACGTCAAGCGATCCCGCGCTGGGGGACCGTCGAAGATGTGATCAACGTAATCGATTTTTTTGTCGATCCAAGAAGCGATTTTGTAACCGGGCAAGTTCTCTATTTGGGAGGTGCGGGATGAACGATTGGAAATCAACGCTTACCGAATATCGAGATCGTGTTTGCTTTGCGGGTGGCGGAAACGATGAGACGGTCACGTACGGGGAAATGGTCGAAATGATGCGGCGTCTTGAGGCAAAACTTCGCGACGCTGGAGTGACCTCACGTTCGGTCGTCGCGTTTCCAGGACGCTATTCGCCTGAATCGGTGGCGATGTTCGTGACGCTGGCGGATATGAAAGCGGTCGCTGTGCCGATGCCCGACGATGCCAAGCCGCGAATCAATCGCTTGATGAGCATCGCCCATGTAACGCACGCCGTGGACAAGAACAAAAACGTAGCGGAAGTCGCAGAGACTTTCGATCCGCGCAGCGAAACCACCGAAACTCTTGGCGAGTTCCGCTACGGTGGCGATGATTCTGATCGGCACCCCCTCTATGATCAACTCTCCGCTGAAAAACATGCGGGACTGGTGCTCTTTACGTCTGGAACCACTGGCGATCCGAAGGCGGCGGTTCAGGACTTGGACCGATTGCGACTGCGATACTCACAACCTCGCCAAGTCGGGAACATGATGGCGTTCATGCACATCGACCATATTGGTGGTGTCAATACATCGATGTATGTGCTCTCGCATGGCGGCACCCTGGTGGTTCCACGCGCCAGAACACCCGAAGCGGTTGCCGAGGCGATCGAGCACTACAAGATCGAAGTGTTGCCGGTATCACCCACATTTTTGAACTTGTTGCTTTTGTCGAATGTGAGCGAGAGTTTTGAGTTGTCATCCCTAAGGCGGATTACCTACGGATCCGAAGCGATGCCGCCGAGTGTACTGGCGCGGCTTCGCGAAGCCTTTCCCAACGCGGAGCTATTGCAAACGTACGGAACGACGGAATTGGGGATTTTGAAATCGAAGTCCGAGAACAATGGTTCGTTGTGGATGAAGGTCGGGGGCGAAGGCTATGAAACCAAGGTCGTCGATGGACGGTTGTGGGTCAAAGCCCACACCGCGATGCTGGGGTATTTAAACGCGCCGTCGCCATTCGATGCCGAGGGGTTCATGGATACCAATGATGAAGTGGACGTACGTGGTGATTGGATGAAGATATTGGGACGAAAATCGGATTTCATCAACGTCGGTGGAACAAAAGTCTCACCCGTGGAAGTCGAGAGTGTGCTGTTGGAAATGCCCGTGGTTTCCGAAGCGTCCGTCAGTGGCCAAGCACATCCGTTGATGGGGCAAGTGGTAATGGCGAGGTTGACGTTGAGCGGGTCGATGAAGCTGGGTGAACTGAAGCAACGGATGCGAGAGCACTGCAAGGATCGGTTGCCCGCAGAGGCGATTCCGGTGAAGATCACGATTGCCGACGGATCCATGGTGACCGATCGGTTCAAGCGAGCAAGGTAGCGGAAGTCGCAGAGACTTTCGTTCCACGCACGTCTCAACGTAGCGGAAGTCGCAGAGACTTTCGTTCCACGCACGTCTCAACGTGGCGGAAGTCGCAGAGACTTTCGGACTTTGTCGCCCACCCTAAAACGTAAAACGCCGCTCCACGACCAACAGCAATGCACGCTAAGACTAGCGTTTTGGATGCCCTCCCGAAATTCTCTGCGAATTCCGCTACTGATGACTCATGATATCCTCATGCCCTCCCGAAATCCTCTGCGAATTCCGCTACCGATAATGTCTCAAGATGCCCTCCTGCAATTCTCTGCGAATTCCGCTACTGATAATGTCTCAAGATGCCCTCCTGCAATTCTCTGCGAATTCCGCTACTGATGTCTCAGCCTGATTCCCGCCTCCGTTGCGTGACCAAAACTGTGGTCAATTTCTTGTCCTGGATCCTCGTTTCACCAGCCGTTTTGGTTTGTTACCTTGAAACGCTCCGAGGCGATGGCTATGAGCGGATGTTTCATTCGTGCGGTCAATGCTTCGCGCTGCTACCTGGTTTCTTGGGAATGTGCCTGCGTCGAGCGTTTTATTGTGGCACGCTCCGTTCATGCAGTTGGGAATGCCAAATTGAATTTGGCTCAATTATTAGCCATCGCGAAGCCACCGTTGAATCAGAAGTGTTCATTGGGAACTATGCGTTGTTGGGACGTGTTCACCTGAAGCAAGGCTGTTTGATCGGCAGTCGGTCTAGCATTTTGAGTAGCGGTGCACATCACGTGTTGAATGGCAATGGGCATTGGACCACTCCAGACAGTCTTGATTTGAAAGTCACGGTAATCGGTGCCTATGCGTGGGTTGGCGAAGGAACTGTCGTGATGTTTGATGTTGGTGAGGGGGCCTTGGTTTCGGCGGGAGCGGTGACGTCCGCAAGGGTTCTCGATCATGTGATGGTGGCAGGGAATCCCGCGAGGTTTGTTCGGCGTCTGTTTGAAAGCCGCGAGATACGAGACGCGAGCGACGAGAAAGCGACGCATGGGGAGTAGCGAGATGCAAAAGCAAGAACAGCCGTCATCAGGTCCCCCTTCATCTTCAGCGCCACTCGCCACTCGCCACTCGCCACTCGCAACTTCCCAGCCTCTCGCGACGAGCAGCAGGCAACTTCCCGCCGGCTCGTTACAGGCCACTCGGGACTCACTGCTGCCTCGCCCACGCGAGGCCTGGATCGACTGGATGAAAGTAATTGGTATGGCGTTAATCATTTTGGGCCATACTGGCGCACACATGGTGATTCCGCTTACCACTAATCCGTTCAACTTTAAGCAGCTTGGTGTTGCCTTCTTTGTCTTCATCACTGGGTATACCCTGACAATAGAAACCCGGCGTCCTTCTCATGTCGTATTCAATCGCTATTTCGAAGTTGCTCTGTTTGGGCTGCTGATCGCAGGCGTGCTGAGTGTGATTCAATGTGCTCGTATTGGTGATCTGAACGAATCGAATTATTTACCGTTTGCGCTCGGTTTGAACGTGTTTTGGGAAAACGCTTTTCCGGCCAATCCAACAACATGGTATGTTGGAACGTACTTTCATATTTTGATTGCCTGGGCCATGTTTTTTCGGCATATCCGTGTGACTGTCACGCTGCTGATGGTCACCGCAGTTATCGAGATTGTGATTCGCTCGCTGGTTATGGCCGCGGGCCGAGACTACACGGCTTACATGCTGATGACGAACTGGATAGTCGTATTTTTGTTCGGTCGGTACTTTGGACAGCTAGTGACGATCGAGTCGACAAAGGACTTGATCTTCAGAGCGGAGTTAATTGCGACGGATTCGATTCATACTAAGCAAGTCGCAATGGTGAGTCTTTTATTGCTGACAGGTTTCGCAGTCTTTTGGACATGGATCGCAAAGCAGTTTCATTTTACTGCAATGAATCCGTTTGGACGCATTCCTGCCGCGAGCCAAGCCGTATCATTATTGTTGACATCCGCGAGTGTCACACTGCAATACACCATCTACACGTTGCTCGCGTTTCTGGTGTTTCGCTCGTCGCAGACGGTAGCCATTGTGCGCTTCCTAGCAGCGAATACCTTGCTTGTTTTTCTGACGCACATGCCACTCATATACGCAGTGTCACCGCTGTGGACCGCGTATGTACCTCAGGGCTTTATTCGTTTGCTTTGCAATCTTGTGGTTTATTTCGTCTTGTTGGCATTGCTCTGCAGTTTGGTTAAGCGGCTCATCCAACCACAAAAGTTGCGATCGATACTGGGTAGAAGATTATTTGGAGCTAGTTACCAAAAGCAAAGGCTTAAAGTGGGCGCGCGCCATTTTGCCCAATAGAAAAATGGCGTCCCCAATCTACCGATTGAATGTTTGAATCAGCGAGTTGGCAAGATGGACACTTTCCTCAGAATGAGAACGAATTGAATCAGTTTTGTCGTGATACAGCTAGAACAGTATCTTTTGTCGTGCCAGCGAGAAATGAAGAGTTGCATCTGGAGTCATGCTTAGCTTCCCTACATGCTCAGGCCGAAGAACTCAAGAATTTGGTTGCCGTTTCGCTGGTGGTGGTTGACAACTCATCCACGGATGCGACCGTCAAAATCGCTCGTCGCTGCAAAGCGACGGTGGTCAATGTGCTTCCCGGAAATCCCGGCCGGGCTCGCAATGCAGGCGCCGCTGAGTTCAACGCGGATGTGGTTGCGTTTGTTGATGCTGACTGCGTCTTACCGCGTGGATGGCTTCGTCAAATGCTGAAACACTTGGCCGAGTCCACCGTCGTTGCCGTTGGAGCAATTCAAGGCCCGGCTTCACCGGACGCACCCTGGGTCGAGCGAGTCTGGGTCGAAATGATTGCTCCCTCAGTGAAGGCTAGTTCGGATCGGGTTCTTTGGTTACCGGCATTCAATCTTGCGGTTCGGAAGTCGGTTTTTGATGATCTGGGTGGTTTCGATGAATCGCTAGCAACCTGTGAGGATTCCGATCTTAGCTATCGGCTCGCGATCCGGGGCGAACTCCGTCGCGACAATGATTTTTCTGTACGACACTTAGGTGAGTCGAAGACGATTGTCGAGTTTTTTCAGCGAGAAATGTGGCGAAGTCAAGGAAATTTCCGAAGTGCATGGAAACGCGGCACGACGGTGGGCGAATGTGTGAGTTTGTTTTTGCCACTGTCCTATACCTTGGTAGTCGCTCTTGCTGTTTTCCTACTGATGATTTCGATTGTGGTCGGTGGTTTTCGAAGTTGGGTGATCTTCGCTACGATCGGAATCGGCGTAACAATACTGCCGCTCGCCATCGCACTCGTTAAACGCAGGCGTTTCGGAAAAATCTTGCCCGCAGCCGTGCTCGTTGCTACCTATTTGCTCGCACGAGGACTAGGTCCGCTCGTGCCTTCTCGGCGGGTGCCAAGAAGCGGTCTGACCTCCTCTTAGCGATCGATAGAGAAAAAAATACCGTTTTTCGAACCGCCCAGCGTAGTGGACTCTGTTCGGCGCACGCCTGCCCCAAAAGCACAGCATGTACAAATGCACCCGTGCAGGATTCAGGAATTTTGAGTTTACTGCCTTCAGTGGATTGCAATCCCCCCGGACAACCCGTAGAATTGATGTTATGCGATTCCATCTTCTTCTCGCCGTCCTTGCGATCTTCGCGGCTGTCCGCTGCGCTGATGCTGGCGTGATCATGGGCGAGTCGCCAGCGGAGAAGAACTTGGGCGCTTGTTCGGCACAGATGATTGCCGACATGAAAGCAGCTCAGCAGCAAGAGCAAGAACGTGGTAATGTTGATCAGGGCGAGTCATCCGGCATGTCCGGTGTCGCCGTCAGCGTCAGTCCTTCGCTCAGTTCTTCCGCACTTCTGTTTGACGGCTTGGTCGCTTTGCCAAAGCCAACACCTCTTTGGGTGGTCACGCTCGCCAATGCGACCCTGCCGCCCTGTCCGATTCTGGACGGTCTCCTGAAACCTTCTTAGATAGCCGTATGAATTTCTCTGTTAATTTTTGAATCTTACGGTATTTAGTAACACTCTTTGAAGGAATTTCTTTAATGTTTAGAACACTTTTGTTGAGCTCGCTTTTTGTAGCGATCTCGGGCGTGACCGCTTCGGCAGGGAGCATACTCAGCATAATCGATGCCGCTGACGGATCTCAGCTTTGGTCGGATAATAGTGGCGATAGCCTTTTCAACCAAGCAGGTGGAGCGACGACGGTTGATATTGGTGACGTCCTTATAGGGCAGTTTTCGATCAACACCATTGAGTACTTGGATGGCATTGGGACGACTGAGGGAGTTGGCTTAACATCCGGAAATAACGAGTTTACCGGCTCTTTTGCTATTCAGGTTGCTGCAAAAGGAGGAGGACCTGGTGCTTACACATTTGGATTCGCGCCTACTGATGCGGCTTCGAGACTCGCGATCTCCGCTGCCCTTCCTGGGTTTGGAGCTGAGCTTTCGACTTGGGATTCACGCTCGATGGCCGCGTTTTACGATGGCGGAGCTTTAATTAACTACACTCGCGAAGGTGGGACACTCGACTCGTCAATTGCTACTGCTACCGACGGAACGAAGCTGTTCGAGGCTGGGTTTCTAAGCCAGCTTGGTGAGGGTTGGGCGGCTTTTGCATTCTCAGACGACATCGTTTCGATCGGTACCGGTGCCCTAGGTTCAATTGGTGGATTTTTCAACGTTGGCGTTAACGTTATTCCAGGTACGGAAGTACCAACGCTGAAATTCAATTTGGTTGACACCGTTTTTGATGGTGCGGCACAAGCCAATATCAGCGGGTCTGGGTCGTTGTTGGCAAAGGGTTCCGTCGTCACACCGTACGAAAGCTTTAACAATGTCGACTTCACGGTGGATGTTGATGTTGTTCCAGAGCCAGCTTCGATAGCGATCTTTGGAGCAATGGGACTTGGTTTAATTGGGTTCCGTCGTCGTCGCAGTGCTTGATGCGCCCCAGAGCACGTAAGCTACCGTGATCAATCATGCCCCCGTTCGAATATCGGACGGGGGTTTTTTGTTGCTTTCGTAGACTCTTTCCAGCGGTCGTAAGCGTTCTATCTCCCCAGCCTGAGTAGGTCCGACTGAGTGGCGTCGGCTACCAGAGAATGTCCAAGTCGCCGTCGCCGGTTCGTTGGGCGTACTCCAGGTGCTCGCACAGGTCATTGACCGCTTCTACGTCGCGGCCTGCTTTGCCTTTGACGCACGAGTGGCTCAAGTCGCCGATCAGCCACTGCAACTCGACCCGAGTCATCCCAACTCGGCGAATCATTTGATCCTTCGGCCAGCGACGAAGCGACGCCTCCAAACGGCCTGACACGTAGCCGTACCTGAGAATCAAGTCACGATGTTCACGCGTCAATTGAATTCGCTCAGTCAAGTCCGACATCACGCCACCCTCGCTTCACGCCGACGAATGCGACGTTGCTGAGTCGTCAGCCGTCGCGACTTCTTCTCGGCATCGCGATACACACGAATCGATTCCGGATGCGAGGCTCGCCAGACGTCCGGAAGGAGATTTTCGTAGTCCGTGCTGCCGCTGGCAAGCTGACGGAGGCAATCATCGACGTAAGCCCAAACATCCAAGTGGTGACGCGCCGCCGAAGAGACCATGCTGTGCATCGCCGCGGCCACTTCGCCTCCACGATGTGAGCCGACGAACAACCCGTTCTGTCTGCCGATCGTCAGGCTGCGAAGCTCGTTCTCCGTTTCATTGTTGTCAAACGGTATTGCTCCGTCGCCAAGAAACACCGACAGTTCGTCCCACTGATTCAGAGCGTAACGAACCGCTTTGCCCAGTGAACTCTTCGGCAGCACGCGCGGATCGTTGCTCTTTTCGATCAGCCAATCATGAAGCTCATTCATCAGCGGGACCGACTCCCGCTGACGTAGTTCAAGGCGTTCATCGGCTGAGCACTCCTTCACACGGTCTTCGACATCATAAAGTCCTCGGTACGTCGCCATCGCTCGCGCAGCGGCAACCGGATCGTTCGGTTTTGCCTCGACGAACTTTCGGCGCGCGTGACAGTTACAGCACGCGGCAAAGATTTGATCCTGTGCTCCCAAGTAAACTCCGTTGTGAACCCCATAAGCATCGACCACCGCATGGCCGCAAAAATCGCTCAAGAACGCTGCCGGTCCGTCTCGCCCTCGACTCTCGGTAAAGTCGAAGACGTTGTAAGGATGATCTTCACGGCCGCGGTAGAGCCAAAAGCGTGCCGTCCGCATCTTGCCGGGCAGTGCCGGGTCTTGCATTCGCACCGACGTGTCGTCGACGCCAAGAATGCTGGCAGAGACGATTCGTGCTTTCATCAACGCGATCAGAGGACTGACCAGCGCTGCAATGTTCGCCAGCATCCCGAACTGGGTGTTGCGTGGGATGAGCATCCCGGCGCGGGCGAAGATGTCTTCGCCGCGATAAAGCGGCAGGTGGTCGGCGAATTTGTTCACAATGATTTGAGTGTAAACGCCGAAGCCGTAATCGCTACCGGGGATCGGAGTCGTTAGTCCGCCAGGCTCCTCGCCGGCAGGCACTTGCGCGATGGATTCTTTGCATCTGCCACAGGCACGCTTGTGACGATGGATTTCCCAAACGAAGAGTTCGGCGGGAATCAGATCCAGCCGCTCGCTGATGTCCGTGCCAATGATGGGCATCTCTTCGTGTATTGGTTCAGCGTGAAATGGAGTCGAGGCTGGCCTTCGCTATTCCATCAAGTTGAAATTGAAAATGGGAACGGTTGGTGATTCATGGGGGACCAGTCCCCCAAACCCCCTGGGATTTTTCGCATTGCGCCAAAATCGAAGGGAAAAGATGCGGCAGTGGATATCCCCACCGCCGCACTCCTTCGACTTTGGACCTCACTCGGCGCTCGGGTTGCTTCCCAGCATTGCACTATCCTCCGGCTAGGTTTCTCTATCGTAGCCCGCGATGATTGCCGAAGCAATCAAGCGGCCTGTGATTGTTGCCGGCGAATGCGTTGCTTCTCGCGTGCATTCTCCAGTTTGCGGTCTCTCGACGCAAAGACTTCTTTCTCTTCGGCAACTAACTTCGTGTGCGGCGTTACATAACCGATCGCGCTGTGAAGTCTAACTTCGTTGTACAACGCTACTACACAATGTGCAGAATACCAAGCTGACGGTTCACTATCGCTGGCACCCTTGGTTTGAACGATCCGTCGACGCGATCCGAACAATTCGGCGTGAGACCGAGGTGTCCATTCGAGTGGAGTACTCTGTTGGAAATCGCCAGCGGTGGATCGATGTCCCAGCTTGGATGTTTGATACGACAGCCTGTGCTGCAATGATCGCCACCCAGTCGCCGGTGGTCAGTTGTTGCATTCTCGTTGGGTTGAAGGCGTTGCTTACACACGCGGTCAGTTCCAAGACTGGGTTCGCGATAAAACCAGAGCATTCTTCCTCACCTCGTCAAGGAGATGCTCATGCAAAAGTTCCCCCGAAAGCCGGTCGAGCACGAACAGCTCGACCTGTTTCGACCAATGACCAATCGTCCGCAGTGGAAAAATCTACCGGCCAAAGTCAGGCATCAAGTCGCATCGATGCTGGCTCAGTTGATTGCTGAATTCGTAAGCGACCAAACGCATTCGAAAGATCAAAAGGAGTTGATTGATGAGTGATAAAATCAAACCCGCGCATGTCTCGCGGAAAGCCATTCTCTACGTCCGCCAGTCATCGACCTACCAGGTCGTCAGCAATACCGAGAGCAAACGCCTTCAGTATGCGATGCGTCAGCGACTCGAGAGTCTTGGTTGGAGTGACATCGAAGTCATCGACGAGGACTTGGGCCAAAGTGCATCCGGTTCGATCACGCGAAGTGGTTTTGAACGTCTTGTCGCTGACGTGTGCATGGGCGAAGTGGGTGCGGTCGCGGCGAGAGAGTTGTCGCGATTCGCACGCAACAGTCGCGAATGGCAGCAATTGATTGAAGTCTGCCGTGTTGTCGATACCGTTCTCGTTGATCACGAGCAAGTCTATTCGCCGCGTGTCAGCAACGACCGGTTGCTGTTGGGACTCAAGGGTAGTCTCAATGAATATGAGCTCGATTTGCTGCGGCAGCGATCACTTGAAGCCCGCTATGAAAAAGCACGTCGAGGAGAACTGGTCATAACAGCCTGTGGTGGGTTTTTGAAAACGCCCGATCAACGCATCGAAAAAGATCCCGACAAGCGAGTCCAGCAACGTATTGAATTGGTGTTCAAAAAGTTCTTCGAGCTTGGCAGCGCTCGGCAGGTGATGTTGTGGTTCATCGAGCAGGAGATCAAGATGCCAAAGCGAAACGCACGCGGCGAGTTGAGCTGGAAAACGCCTCGCAATTCAACGATCCTGAACATTCTTCGCAATCCGTGTTATGCAGGTGCTTACGCCTTCGGGAAAACGGAGCATGGCAACCGATACGAGAATGGGAAAGCGAAGAAGAGTTCGCGTCGCAAACCGATGTCAGAGTGGGTCTCGCTGATCAAGGACCATCATGAAGGCTATATTAGCTGGGAGGATTTCCAACGCATCGAAGCGATGGTCGCCGAAAACGTCCGTGGCTATGAAGCCAAAGGTGCCGTCAAGCGTGGCCCGGCGTTGCTGACCGGTCTGTTTCGTTGCGGTCGCTGTGGACGAAAGCTGACCGTCGCTTACAGTGGTGGAGGTAAGAACCGCTTCGTTCGCTACTCCTGTTTGCGTGGGAATATGGATACGGGGGAACCGAAGTGCATTGCCTTCGGAGGCATTCCTGTCGATGCAGCGGTGTCGCGTGAAATTCTTCGAGTGCTTCAGCCTGCAGCATTGGAGGCATCAGTTTTGGCGAAAGAACAGTTTTCACAACAAGCCGATGCGGTGCTATCGGCGCTGCATCGCGATCTCCAGGCGGCGCAGTACGAATCCGCCCGTGCTCAAAAGCAATTCGACGCGGCTGACCCCGAGAATCGTCTGGTTGCCGATGAACTGGAACGCCGTTGGAATCATGCACTCATGGAAGTCGATCGCATCAAGCAGCGAATCGTCGAGGAGGAGTCTGCAACACCGGCGAAGTCGGACATCACGGCCGACGACTTCAAAGACTTGGCTTCAAGCATCGAGTTGATTTGGCAAGACGAAGGTTCGAGTGAACGCTTGAAGAAGCGAATCATACGTACGCTGATTCGCGAGATCGTTGTTGATTTGAATGAGGTTGCTGGCGAAATCAATTTAGTGATTCATTGGCAAGGTGGCATTCATACCGAACTATCGGTGCCACGCCGCAAACGAGGTAAGGCAACCGTTACTGCACCTGACACGATCGAGGCGGTTCGAGTGTTGTCGCGAGTCTGCACTGATCAACATATCGCTGGAGTACTCAATCGCAATGGACTACGAACCGGTCGGGGCAATCGCTTTACGAAAGAGCGGATCACATCGCTGCGCAACTATCACGGCATCTCAATTCTTTGTCCTGAAGAGAAACAGAAAAATGGCTGGATGACACTCAGCGAAGCGGCCGATCATCTGGTTATCAGTGCCAAGACCCTGCGGATCGCAGTTGAAGCAGGAAAGATATCAGCCTGCCATCCGTTGCCGGATGGTCCCTGGGTTTTGAACCGCAGCGACCTCGCGACCGACCAAGCCCGTGTCGTATGCGATCAAGCCCGCAGGAACCGTGGCCGAAGGGCCGCGGGACCAAACTCGAAACAACAAAACCTCGATTTTTCCGACCTCTAGAACAAACGCGCAGTCTGAAGATGAGTTGTAATGCCGGACATACTCTTCGACGATACGACGAGCATCTTCGACCGATTCAATCTGGGTCACCCGAATGCAATCGCCTTTGATCGTGCGATGATAGCGCTCGATCTTGCCATTGCTTTGAGGATAGTACGGCGACGTTTTGACATGTGTCATCCCGGCGACGCGAATGAACTCTTTGAAATCACGCGAAATGAACTGTGGCCCATTGTCGGTGATGATTCGAGGCTTCGCGCCAGGATATTTTTCACGAGCGCGTTGCAGGATCACTTCGACATCACACTCCTCCATCTTTTCGCGTATTTCCCAGTGAACGATGCTGCGGGAGCAGCCATCAAGAACGCTGCACATAAAGTAAAATGTTCCGCATATGTTCAGGTAACTGACGTCAATGTGCCAATGGTCGTGCGGCTTTGACGGTTGCCCGAAACCCGTCCCTTTCTTGGATTTCTTTCCATTGAAGCGATCCATCACTCCGGCTTCGCGAAGCACTCGGTAGACCGATGAAGGGCTGACCGCTACGACATCCGCATCGAGCATCATGAACGCCAAACGACGGTAACCTTCCAGTGGATTGGAATGATGAAAGTCGAGAATCGCTTTCTTCTCCCAGTCTTCCATCCAGAAGTCTCGAGGGATCGCGCCGTTGTGCTCGTTGACTTTGCCATAGCGTTGTTTCCAGTCATAGAGCTTGCTTGACGCCACTCCGAGCCACTGGACGATCTGCTTGGCGGGTATCTCGGCACGCTCGGTCCAGTAATTGACATAGTCGACCACAGAGTCTCGCGTGTCATGGGGAAGCTGCGTATGCCTCGCTTCCCTCCCAGCTTCCTTTCAGGGCTCCCCAAGTTCTTTTTTTAGCTGAACGTGTTCCTGAAGGAGTTCAGCTACAACTTCGTTTTTGAGCTGAATTTTGGATTCCAGAGCTTCAATTATTTTGTCTTTGGCATCACCGGTCTTGGATTTTCGGTTCGGCTTGGTGAACGCCGACTCGCCATTTTCAAAGAGCTGTTTTTGCCACTGGTAAATATGCGTCGGCTGCAAGCCAAGTTCATCGCAAAGGTCCGAAACAGGAACCCTATCAATCAAATATCGTCGGACGGCAGTCAGTTTTTCTTGGGCAGTGAACGTTCGTCGAGATCGTGTCATCGTGAGGCCCTCCTTTGGACCATAGAATAACTCGATCAGCAGACAACTCCAGATTCAGCTGAGGCAATACATTCGCCACAGCAAGAACACATTCGCTCTTGAGGCGAGACGTCCGCTTCGATGATCTTGCGTTTCAGATGAGCCGGTAGCTTCTCGGACTTTTTCTTGCGTCGCCGCTTCTTGCGAGGCTCCGGAGGATCGAGCTCGTCATCTTCGTCTTCTGCACTTACCGGTTCGGCGACATCGAACAGGTGCAACTGCGAGTCGTCTTCGACGTGCCGCTCGGAAGATTGTCCGAACAATTTGCGGCGGTAGAGATCCAGTTCGTCGCGAAGTTGCTGATTGGTTTTTTGTAACTGCTCAACCGTTTCGACAAGCTCGGCGTTGAACCTCAACACGCTTTGCAAGTCGTCTTGTTTCTCCGGTGCAGCCATGTGGCCGTTTTAGCGAACCGAATCAAAAACGCAAGGCCGATGACGACCTTGCGTTTGTATTTTTCAAAAGGAGTTCTTCGCTTCGACTAAACCGCTTTGTCTGAATCGATCGAGTAACGCTTTCGCCGGTGAGTTCCTTCGATCTGGACGCCGCGAAGCATCATGACCAGTTCGGCCGAATCGATCTCAAAGTTTCCATCGGCACAGCGTGTGAGCTTTTCAAACGTGCCGCGCTCAAGTCGCTTGGACCAGATCGATAGCCCGTCGTTGTCCCAAGCGAGAATCTTGACATAATCCCGCTTGCGATTGAAGAACACGAACAGGTGACCGGAGAACAGATCGATACTGAAATGCTCTTTGACCAACCCAGACAAACCACAAAATCCCTTTCGCATATCGGTGGCGGCAGTGTAAACGAAGATCCGGGTGGTCGGTGCGGTTGCGATCACGAGCCCACCTCGGCAGAGGTCGCTTGGACAACGGCTTCGATCAGTTGCCGTTGCTCGGCCATGGTTGCGCCGACTGGTACTTTGACGATGGCTCCTCCGGGCAAGTCAATCTCAACGCCCCGTTGGGCACCGCCCTCCAAATCGCTGGGATTGAAGTCCACGGGAACAAAAGCGGGTGCCTTTCGAAGTTCCCCAGATCGAAGTTTTCGACGCCACTGATAGAACGACGCTGATAAATAGCCTTCCAGTTCACAGAACTCAGCGATGGTCAACTCAGAGTGAGCAAATCGTTCGAGCCGCTCGCGCCACTGCTGAGCGAGTTGAGGGTTGGGCAATCGTGCCATGGGGTTCTCCGAAACGCGGAAAGAAACCCACCACGCTACCGCTCCCGTCAACATGGGAAGATAGAACGCTTACTATAAGCCACACTGCGATTAGTTGAGAGAACGGGCGGAGGCGGTCGCCATTGTCAGACGGCCCATGCGCAAATCGCCTTGGTCGCTCTCGGCGACCGGGTCCTCGCCCTTTTTCCAGAGACGAGACCGCTTTGTGAATAGTGCGCTGCTGTTGATCGGTTGGCCAATTAGAAACTGGACGAACGGAAGACCACGTGGCACCACTAAATTCCATTTTCTGCGGCTGTCGGATTGGACAGCGGATGACAACTCGGACGGTGTCCATGCTGCGTACATCGAGTTGCGGAAGTCCGCTAGGAAATTGGGCAGGCCTCTCTCGACGTAGTCGTGCCCGAGCATCTGCACATACTTTTCAGTCAGCGCTTTTGTACGCAAGCGGACTAAATCCATCACCACAACCAGTCCATCGGGACGAGTTACGCGATCGAGCTCAAAAAGTACTTTCTTCAGTACGTCCAGTGATGGCATGTGATGAGCTGCATCCATCATTGTGGATAGATCAAATTCTGCATCACCGAGATTATCAAGTGAGGTTGCGTCCCCGGCCTGAAACCTGAGGTTGCTCAGGCCTTGCTGTTTGGCATTTGCCGACGCGACGTCCACCATCGGTGCTGACAGGTCGATCCCAATTAGTTCGTCAAGTTTCAGCTCCTTGGCTAAGTTGATCGACATGTGGCCGGGGCCGCAGCAAACGTCAAGAGCTCGCCCGCCAAACGGATTCGTCCTTGCTTTATAAATTGTTTCAATCGCGATTGCATAGGAGATGGCCAGCTTGGTTTCCATCACCCGATCGTATTGCAACACATTGTCGGAATTGTCAGTCACCGCTTCTGGTTCGGGAGTTCGCTCTAGCTGTTGCTTGCCAAAGTTCTGCTGGACAATCAACGGTAGGAGTTGGAATACAGATGGCATCGTAAATCCTTCAATGGACGGTTGCCCTGGCACGGTAGCTGCGCATAGGTCGCTGAGGGGAACACCCCTTGAAAGCCGCGCAGCCGCCTCCCTTGGGAGAGCGTGTTTTAAGTTTGAGAAACCTATCAGTAATACGGTCGAGTTTGCAGTAGGCTGGAACGACCAACGGGAGTTCCGGCAACCACTCCAGCGACGGCTCGCTGTACCCTCACAATGCCGGGACTCGCTGGGGCTCGTCCCAGCCTACCATTTTTGCAGGCTGAAGCTTGGGCTTTTGCAATCAGCACTGTCTTGCATCGCTTGGCAATCTTTGCGAACGTTCGCTGGGTGGGGCACTATTGCCGACACGGAAGGCTAGTTGCAGAATTCGCTGCCCCAAATTCGGTAGGAGCTTCGCTAGGCCATGACGTGCGCTATCAATGGTTGTTTGGAAATTCGGCTTTGGTTGTTCTTGCAGAAGGAAAATTGGAGGGCTTCCAAGTGGATGCATGGAAAGTCCCATCTCGGCTCCCTTCAGCCAGAACCGTTCGATTGCTCGTCCACCGCGGAAGAACGCTTCGCTCGATTTGGTTGGAACCGACAAGAATGCGATCGCTCCACTTGCCCTGACCGCTTGAGACGATGGCATTGTCAATAGCGGCGTTA
Source organism: Novipirellula artificiosorum (assembly GCF_007860135.1). NCBI lineage: Bacteria > Pseudomonadati > Planctomycetota > Planctomycetia > Pirellulales > Pirellulaceae > Novipirellula > Novipirellula artificiosorum. The sequence goes on along the minus strand of NZ_SJPV01000003.1, from coordinate 651,026 downwards.
GCCGCAGGGTGTGTAGCGTCTGCATGATGGACCAACTGCGTAAGCAGCGCAATCCTGTCGCAACGCCAAAAGGCAACTCTAGCGTGCGGATATCCAAACCGTCGTTTGTCGTCTCGGCCTCGTGAGTGCTGAAACGAAGCTGTCGGAATAGTTCCTCGTGAAATGGACGGTGGCGAAAGCGGAGAGAGTCGGTTTTCGCGACCAGTTTGCCAAACGAGGCTTTGTCCTGTTTGCTGGTGATCCAATCGACTTGAACGTCCGAGAACTGCAACACAGACTCTTCGAGTTGTTGACACAGTTCGGAGGCCAACGGCTGTGAGTCGTAAGGTTTGCGGCAGGTGCATCGCTCGCTGATGAACGGATAGAGCGGATCGGGGGTAGCCCCTGGAGTCATTTGGATTTCGACAACGGCACTGTCGCATGACGGATGATCGCCATCAAACGATTGCCAAACCGGGGTGGCGATATAGCCGTGATGTGCGGCAGCAATGACCATGTTTTCAACGGCAGCACCAATTGCAGTCAAGTCGAACATCGACGATTCGTCTGATGGCAATGACCGGCGCGTGTCCATGAAGACGGAGATTCGATCTCCATCAATTTGAAACAACCACGGCTGATTGTTGTCGGGCGACGGAGCAGCTACGGCTGCGTCAAGGATCGTATTGAGGACTTGTGGTTCGATCATGGTTTTTTTGCGTAGGCTGGGACAAGCCGCGACCGCGGCGAAGTCCCGGCACGATGTGAGATGGAACGTTGTTTGCCGATTTATGCCGGAACGTCACCGACGCTTCGTGGTATTAGGTCTGTATGGTTGAGTTGGTGTTGGTAAGGATTGAATGATGATTGTATTTTGACCGCGACGGCTTGTTCCAGCCTACACTGACCCCGGAATGGTCCGGTTGGGACGTTGTTCTATTGGGTTCGTGCCGGAACGTCACCGACGCCTCGTGATGTTGGGTTTGTTTGGTTGATTGACGTTGGTGAGGATTGGGTGGTGATGGAGCTTATTAGCGCGCCAGTTTGTTCCAGCCTACGGTTCGCCCCATTCGCATTTGTCGGTGACTGCTTTGGGTATTTCGCCTCCCCAGTCCAAATCGTATTGTCCTGCTTCGACGAAACGATGAAAAGAGGACCACGGCCAATCCTGCACTCTGCGGACGACCTCATGTTTCCGTGGATTCCAGTGCGTGTAGTCCACGCATCTCTCCAAATCTGCTTCGTCCCTGATCGTGTGCTCCCAAAATCGTGGTTGCCAAATCCCTCGCATGCCTTTCTTCTTTTGTGCTGGTGTGACAGGTGATTCTGGCATCCCGGCTGCCAACCACGCTTCACTGAACGTTTCCTTGATCCGCTTGATTCGCGTCGAATAGTCGGCGTCACCTGAGGGCAGCGCCATGACCCAATGCCAATGATCGGGTAGCAGCACGGTCGCAAACAGATCGAATGGACGGTTTTGTTTGATTTCTGAAATCGCATTCCGCAAGCATTGTCGCCCAGCATCCATCGTCAGAATTGGCCGACGCTGGTAGGTCACTACCGTGAAAAAGTACATGGCCCCCGGAATGAAATAACGGCGATAATCAGACATGAGCCAAGCCCCGTTCGTGTAGGCTGGGACCAACCGTAGGCTGGGACAAGACGCGTCAGCGGCGAAGTCCCGGCATAATGTGAGGTGGAACGCTGTTTGCCGATTCGTGCCGGAACGTCACCGTCGCTTCGTGATGTTGGGTCTGTTTGATTGATTTGGTGTTTGTGAGGATTGAATGTTGATGGGTCTTTTTAATGCGATGGTAGCGTAGGCTGGGACGAGACGCGATAGCGGCGAAGTCCCGGCATGATGTGAGACAGAACGTCGTTTGCCAAATGGTGCCGGAACGTCACCGTCGCTTCGTGATGTTGGGTCTGTTTGATTGATTTGGTGTTTGTGAGGATTGAATGTTGATTGTATTTTGACCGCGCCGGTTTGTTCCAGCCTACACTGACCTGGGAACGGTCCGGTTGGGACGTTGTTCTATTGGGTTCGTGCCGGAACGTCACCGTCGCTTCATGATGTTGGGTCTGTTTGATTGATTTGGTGTTTGTGAGGATTGAATGTTGATTGTATTTTGACCGCGCCGGTTTGTTCCAGCCTACGGTTTGAAGCCTAATTGGATCATGCGGCGACGCATGATGTTTCTTTTGATTCGTTGCATGGGGCCTCGGTTGCCCCATCGCAGTTTTCCCTTTTTGAGCAAATAGCGATAGGCGTCGAATTGATGGTAGTACGGTGCTGCCTTCACCCGCCCGCGACCGAGCAAGATCTTAACCGCCTCCGCTCCGACCACCCCGCCTGCTAGCCGACATGCGGACGCTACCGAGGGACCTTGACCGGTTTCTCGATTGACATGCGAAAAGTCAAAGTAGGGGACGTGAGTCGATTTCGGCGCCAACCCCATCGCAAAGGCTATGAACAAGTCGAGCGAATCGAGATTGGGGCTCAAGTCAAAATACTCGTCGAACGACATTCCGTTGGGATCGAAACTAATCCATGCGGTACTGAATCCAATCGGACCAGCCGTCACCGCCCAAATGCCTCGTTTGCGTGCTTCTGCAAACAACAATCGGCGAGCGTCGAAAGAAAAGAAGTCCACCGCATCAACCAACAAATCGACTCCATCCAGGAAGTCACCAACATTCGATTCGTTGATGAATTCTTTTCGTACGTCGATGTCGAGTTCGGGATTGACCGACAATGCACAGGCGGCCAAGGTCTCGGCTTTCGACCGGTCAACCGAATCGACCGTTGAACCGAATTGACGATTGAAATTACCAACCGCAAACGTGTCCGCATCGGCAATACGAAACCGCCCGATACCCATCCGTACCAACGTCATGAGGTGCAGCCCACCGACGCCTCCCATACCGGGAATCGCTACACTGCAATCCCGTAGCCGCTGCTGCTCGTCCGGGTTGATCAATCCAAGATTGCGAGAAAACGCCTCCGCGTAATCCCAGTCGACTGGATTGCCGACGGAGGCAGATGGTCCTGTGAAAACAGGGTCATTCGAGCGTTGAGCCGCGAAAGGATCGCCAGACACCATGACAGACTCCGCAGCGTTAGCTAGAGACGATTCGAAAGTTTGAAGACTCATGGTTGAGAATATTTCATGTTAAGTGAAGCTACCCCCCAATGCAAGTGAAAGTACCCCCGGGGAGAAGGGGGGGTGTTGGGAGTTTCAAGTTTCGGGAATCTCTCTACTCCCTCAGCCCGGATTATTGATGGCTGATGTAGGCCGGATCAAGCAAATGCCTACTATGCCGGAACTTCGGTCGCAAATCACTCGTCATCTCGGCTCGCACACTGCGCATGACTACAAAGGCATTTGTGCCGCTCCGGCAGCGTATGCGACCTTGTTGCCAGCCTACCGGAATAACCCGGGTTAGCATCGCGAGGTCAATTGGTGTCTTTTCTTGTATGGCCGGTTCCCACTCATCTTTAGGCATTGGCCAACTCGGAGGCCTGCGATCGGCCGGTTGGAACTGGCCCGACGATGGTGCGGTTGTGTAGAAACCAGACAACTATCTTCCGCTCGATGCCTCAATTCTCGACCAAGACCGCTCGGATCATGTCTTCCAGCACATCAAAGTCTTCGCGGTCCTGGTCCTGCTGGCTTAGCCCAAGCAAGCTTTCCGTCAGTCCAGGTAGTAGCGAGAGGCAGAATTCGAGATCAACTTGCTCTCGTTTCCAACGCGCTAACCAACAAGCATCCGCAAGCTGAGCACGAAGCTCGTCCAAGCTCTCGCATCGCGGCTGCTCTGACGTTAGCCTTTGATTCAAATAGCAAAGCCACGCTGCGGCTTGACTTTGGCTCAATTGAAGACGTCGCCGGGATATGGAATCGCGACTGGCGTTGGCACGGGTTGCACGGTTGCTTTCGACCCGCGTCGGTGTAGTTGCTCGATCGGACATTTTCGTTCCTCGCAAAGACTAGGCAAGTTTCTTAAAGGCTAAGCAGGCGTTTTGACCACCAAAACCGGATGAGTTGCTCAGCGCCAACTTGATATTTCGTTCGCGTGCTGTGTTGGGTGTGTAATCCAGCGGGCAGGCTGGATCGGGGGTGTCAAGGTTGGCGGTTGGCGGAACGACATCGTGCTTGATCGCCAGCACCGTGAAGAGCGCTTCGATTCCTCCGGCGGCACCGAGACAATGTCCGGTCACGCCTTTGGTCGATGAAATCGAAACGTTGTCGGCCGAAACACCGAAGACCGATTGAATGGCTTGAGTTTCCAACGAATCATTGTTCGGCGTCGACGTCCCATGGGCGTTGATGTAATCAACGTCGGCTGGATTGATTTGTCCTGACGCTAACGCACCCCGAATCGATCGGGCCAGCCCCTCGCCTTCGGGTCCTGGCATCGTGATGTGATGGGCATCGGCTGACAGTCCATATCCGACCAATTCAGCGTAGATGTTTGCGCCGCGTTTGACGGCTTGCTCGTACTCTTCCAAGACCAACAACCCGCAGCCTTCCCCCATCACAAAACCATCACGGTTCCGATCAAACGGGCGTGATGCCAAGTGGGGCTCGTCGTTTCGGCGACTGAGGGCACGCATCTTGGCGAACGAGGCGATCGACAGCGGACAGATCGCCGCTTCAGCGCCACCGGCCAGCATCATCTTGGTTTCACCATCCCGGATCAGCCGTGCGGCTTCTCCGATCGCATGCGTTCCGCTTGCACAAGCGGTGGCGATTGCAAAATTCGGGCCTCGCAATCGATGCTCGATGGCAACGAATCCCGATGCCATGTTGGGGATCGCATAGGGCAACATCAGCGGCGAAATCCTGGAGGCACCGCGTTCCTTGAGCAGACATGCACTCTCTTCGATTTCACCTAGGCCACCGATCGCGACTCCGATCAAACAGCCACAATCGTCACCCATCGATTGGGAATCGTAATGGGCGTCTTGCAGGGCTTCGTTCGCAGCGACCGCAGAAAACTGGACGAATCGTGACGTTTGACGTGCGACCTTGGCACCCAGCAATTCGGTTGCCCCGAATTCCGGTACTTCGCCTGCGATTTGAACCGGCAACTCGGCACAGTCGAACCGCGTGATCTTTTGAATGGCCGAGCGTCCCGACAATGCGGTTTGCCATGCCGACGGCGCAGTCACCCCGCAAGGGGTAACGGCTCCCAGACCTGTGACAACGACTCTACGCATCGAATTTCCTTCAAGAAAATGAAAAACCGATGAATCATAGATCGCAAGAAATGACTTGCAGCGAACCGCTTCGACCGCCGTGATGATTATTTGCTGACCGAGGCTAGGTTATCAGGATGGTATCGATTAAGTACGTTAGGCTTTCTAGCCTGACAGTGAGTCCAAGAAGTCAGCCTAGAAAGGCTGACGTACGGGGGTGCGGGTCAGCCTGGAAAGGCTAACGTACGAGGGTGAAAGTCAGCCTGGAAAGGCTGACGTACGGGGATGCGGGTGACCATAAGGACGGTTGATGCCGAACGACACATATTACGAGCGACACTTACCGCATCAGGTTCCATCCGGCTTCCCGATCTTTCTGACCTGGAACCTCAAAGGATCGTTACCCCATCAAGTCATTCAAGAAATCGAAGCGGAAGCATCAAGATTGAAGGCGACGCCACTGCGGCGCGACGAGAGCGAGCATGATCGAAAGTTACGTCACGCCAAGCTGCTGTTTGTCAAACGCGACCGAAGCCTCGACAACGAATGCCGAGAGTACGTCAGGCTTTCTAGCCTGACTGGCGTACCGCGTGTCAGCCTGGAAAGGCTAACGTACGACGACCGGCCAATGTGGTTGGCGGATTCCGCCGCCGCGTGCGAAGTGGCGAAGTCGATTCTTTGGGGCGTACCTGCACGCTATCAGCTCTGGGCGTTTGTGGTGATGGGAAACCACGTCCACTGTTTGCTCAGTCCAAATGTCGAGCTACAAATCGTCACCCAAGGTATCAAAGGGTTTACAAGCCATCAAATCAATCGGCTTCAAAATTCAACCGGTCGCACTTTTTGGCAAGATGAATCGTTCGATCATTGGGCAAGGGACGAGCAAGAAATGTATAGGATCATCGAATACATCGAACAAAATCCAGTATCTGCGAAGCTCTGTCGCCGTCCCGAACTCTGGGAGTGGTCATCCGCTAGCCTGCGAGAACCGTACGCTTGGAAGCAAGGAACGCCGTTTCCGTCAGACAAGAAAGACGAGATCCGTCGACTCTTCGAATCTCGAGTTCGCTTGCGTTAGACTTTCCGGCCTGATAGCGGGGCCAGGAAAGTCAGCCTGGAAAGGCTGACGTACGAGAGTGCGGGTCAGCTCGGAAAGGCTAACGTACGAGGGTGCGAGTCAGCCTAGAAAGGCTGACGTACGAGGGTGCCGGTCAGCCTGGAAAGGCTGACGTACCTCAAGAGTCATCCTACGCGGCGGACATCGACAAGAATGCGTCGGCGCTCGAACCAATTGCTTGTTGAAAGTAGGTCTTTTCGGCTTCCGACATTCGCACGCCATCCAATTGCCAAGGACGATAGTGGGTACCGTAGACTTGATCGTAGAGTGGATAGCGACGCTGGTCGAGTTGTTTGAAATCATGCGTGCACAACACGGCGGGATTTCCCTGCACCGCTTCATATTGTTTGACATCCGTAATGATTTCACATCCGAACAACCGCCGATAGACTTTGGCATGCCTTGGATGGACGGCTAGGATCAAACGGTCGACGCCGCGCCGGCGGGCAACCTGAATGGTCAACCCGATCGCCCTGACCAAAACTTCGAACCCTTGTTTCTTGTTGTCGTCCCCGTACTCACCGGCAACACACGAAACCTCCGCAAGATGCAGACCTTCTTTACGCATCGCAGCAATTTCTTCCGTAAACAGCGATTCGGCAGGCATCCCTAGCAGGCCATCGCGGACCAACGTTACCGTGTAGACCACGTCACGATTTTGCTTGGCGATCATGACATCGGTCGTGTCGACCAAGTGATGCTTCATCACTCGCATTTGCATCGCATTGTCAGGCGTCAATCCCGCCCGCAAATAGTTTTGATGTACTAAGCGAAATGCCGCTGCACGCTCCGTCGCCGTTTCGGTCACTTTCATTTCAATCGGTTCAATGGAACCAGCGGAGACTCCGCTGCTGTTCTCTTGAGCCGGAGCTTTATCGATCGGCTCGGTGGAGCCGATGCGGTCAGAAGCGACGGCTGCGTTTGAGTAAGATACGTTCATGGGAGAATTCCTAAATGAAACGAAACGGAAAGGAAACAAAAAGGTTGGGAAGTCTCGCCCTTGGTCGCAATGAAAAAAAAAGGCTCCATTGGCGGCGTCCCGACGGTTAGCCCATTCAGCAAAGCTGTGCCGCTCTGCCCCAATGCCGGGACTGAGTAGCGAAATTCAATAACTCCGGAAGCGAGTTGACTTGCAGTTGGATGTACCCAGCCGGCTCATCCGGATTGATCCGAATGATGGAAAGGCTGGAATGAAACGAATAGATGTGTGATTGCACTGCCGATAACTCGGGCCCCTCATCCCAAGAGTGGATCCACACGTGAGGATGCATGGCAGAGATAAGCTTCATGCAATCAATCACGTCGGTGGCTTCACCAGCCAGCTCCAGGTCGGAACGGGTTGCCAAAGCATGCTTGATCAGTTGAGCGTGTAGTGGATGCCCGACCGTGAGCATGATGCGGGTTTTGTCCATCGGTGCTTTTCAATCAAAAGAAGTCTCGGTCGATCCTTTAAATGTGATGGCACGATTTTAGAAACTGCAAATAGGAAAACCTATGGATCTTTGGATTCAAAAAGGAGCCGTTTTCGATCGAGTTCGCTGCCCCCCATGTGCGTTAAGAAAGAACTAGTTCTTCCCTAGTTCTTTACGCGAGAATGGCAACAAGATGCCGCAGTGTTTTTCTTGAAGTTGGGGACGAGCAGTGGACTGCTAAGTGTTTGATGCGGGCGCATGTTCATTCGTGTCAAACGCATTGGCATTTTTCTTCCGTCTGCGAGGTGACGTTGTATCAACCTCCCCCCATACGAGGATGTCGTGCAATTAGCTTCACCCTTCCAGAGGGGTCAGCAACCGAAAGCCCTCTCCCGGCGTTTAAACGCCGACCTCTCCCAAAGGAGAGGTAACGGTACCGTAACTCCTCGATAAACAACAACTTGAAAGCTGCACGACCTGATAGCGGGTGAGAAGGGAGCCCAAATGACAGCCGAAGGAGGCAATCACCAATTCACGCCGACTTGCGGCGCAGGCAGGACTCCCATCAGGCCACACACAGGCAGGTTGAACGCTGGGTGTCGTGCGACAATTTGCCACTGAGCAGGCAGCTCGCAAATTGCAACCGAGCCGCTCTAACCCGGATGATTCATCCGCCTTTGCTGGAGTTCAGGCTTTAGCCGCACTTCCTCGCAAATCCAGTATGTAAATCGCCTAAAGGCTACGACTCCAACGTGCGCAGTCTGCTTTTGACTCAAACGATGCAAGTGGATTGCCAACAATGAGTTGCGAATGACGCCCTTGAACAGATGAATAATCCGCCCTATGGACGCCTAGCTTCCGCCTGAGCCGCGATCAGTGCTTCGCTGAGCAGATCGTGCTCGGATACATCCGCGGATCGGCTGGCGATCGCATGAGAAATGTTGCGGCAAACATCATCGGGAAGCTTCATCATGGTCATCTGATGATGAGGAGAATCGAATACCATCTCATCCATAAACATGCGAGCAAACCATAGATCTTGGTAGTCGACCAGACCACCACTCTCTCGGAATGTAAACCGAAAACCGCTGTGAGAAAGATGGATCCGAACGCGAGTTGCTTGCGGCCCCGGTTGGGCCCCCCTCTCGCTGCAAGCGTCGTCGTGCATCTGGCTGCGATCACGATGCACATGACCACACTCGCGATGCAAATGCATGTTTATCGCCTCTTCAAAGGCGCGGACCGTCCGCAGCTGATTTCTCAGGCCGCAAACATCCATTCGGGCTACATGCCGAAGCGTGTATTTGGCGAGGGAACCCGCAGCCATCGACGCCCGATCAAGTTCAAGGGACATATCGAACTCTTCAATCCTGCTGTGCATTGATGCGATCGCACGGCGAGCAATGTTGAGCTTCGCCAAATTGCGGCGGATAATTTTGGCGACATTGCGATAGCCGTCTCGCCAACAAACACAATCGACCGCACCGACCGTCAGCATGGCATTGGCCGCGACCGCATTGAGCGTTTCGGCAACCAATACGAGGACGGCATCGGGACTCGTGTTGACGATCTCCGCAATCAACGATCGCTGTCGCTCGCCGAGTCCGCGTACGTCGGCAACAAGTAAATCCCATTGATTCAATTGTCCGAAACCGGCCGACGCCATGGGGTCAAAGGCGCAGACAAGCATGACATCCGGCGCAAGTAAATCTCTTAGTGCGTCGAATCGTTTGATCCCCGAGGGACTCGAATCATCGAAATACAAGACTCGCGTCATTGGTAGCCCTACATCAATTGTCGGGTGAATGCTTGTTCTCTTGCGGCATGGGGGCCTCGAATCGTCGAGAGTCTTGACAACCTCCGTTACAGCCCCCCTCCCTAACATTGAATCTGGACAATGCACTAGCCAGTATTATTCGTTGGAGTGGTAGGCTTTAGCCGATTGCGTGCTGGATCCTTGCTGAATCGGCTAAAGCCTACCACTCCAACGTGCGCAGTCTGTTTTTTACTCAATCGGTATAAGCTGATTGTAAACAAAGGGTTACGGGGAATATGTTTGGACTGATGAATAACACGGGCTAGGTGGTTTTTGAAACGGACCGAGCGCTTAACCTGTTTTGCTGTCTGGCCATTTCCACGGCCTCCACTCGGTTGTCCACGTTCAGTTTCTCTAACAAATTATGAACATGATTCTTGACCGTAAACAGGGATACAGACAACTCCGAGGCGATTTGTTTGTTACTTTTCCGTTTCGAAAGTAGGTCTAGAACCTCTTGCTCCCGCACGGTCAATCGACAGCCTTTCGATTCGACCGGCTGCTCGGCCGTCTTGGATGCAAAGCGAGCGAGTTCTGCGAACATGGTCGCAACGATATCGGTAGAGCAATACGTTTGTCCGGCTAGCACATCTTGAATCGCGGCTTGCAAATCGTTCAGTGGAGAACGTTCCAACACGCAGCCATGAACGCCCGCGGCAATGCACTCGACTAACTGGTCGTGCTCATCTGGGACTAAAACGATCACTTTCGTGTTATCCTGCCGCTCCTTCACCGCGCGAACGATTTCTACAGCCAAGCTATCCGGAAGGTTCAAATCCAACAGGATTAGGTCGTTGGGATCACGCAGAAACTGGTCCACCTTGTCCGTCGTGCCGTGGTCAATCGACACCGCTTCGTAGTCAGCAAGACTGGACAAGAAATTGGAAAGGCAATCACGAAAAAGACAATTCCGATGAAATACCAATAAACGCCTTGGGCTGCTCATTCAAAAACCAAAAGACTAGTCTCGAAACCTTGCAACGCCGCCCGATTCACCCAAATAGCAATCGCTTCTACCGAAAACGCGAAGCCACCTAAAAATCAGAGCGGGTCAAAGATGACGAGTGATATGAGAACGGGGGCAATTATAACAACCTAGAGGACCATTAGCAGTGGGAAATGCGGCAAAATAGATAATTTGCGAGCTATCTGATCCCCCCCACTGTGTTGAGGTCGCCCAGGTTTCAAGTGCGTCAATTCTCAGCGATGCAGCATTTCACGCTGTTTGGTGAGGCCCGATGGGAATCTGCCTGCGGGGCAAGTTGGGGCGTCCTGGAAGATGCCGCTTCGCCCGAGATCCTTGCCCTCCTCTCTGAGCGATTTAATGGGCGTGGCGCCGGTGCTCGATTCAGACGCAGCAGTGAGTTGGAGCAGAGAAATGGACCTCGCTGGGTGACACGATTTCACTACGGCGAGGCCGTTAAACGAGATGGCCCAGGATTACGAGAGCGCACCCGGTGTCGACATCGTAATCCAACGCCGATTGGCATCGTTTTGCGGCGGCGATGCCGTTCATTGTAAAACCTCTTCGAGGTATGCGGCGTGACGTGGTCGCTGACCTAGGGTGCGATCTGCGGCTTCGCCGCGGCGCGACCTTAGGCTCTGGAATACAACGCCAGCGGGCGTAATAGCATTCCGCAAAGTCCAAGATCCATTTAGTCTATTAGCAAGCATCATTGTGACACGCAGATCGAGGCATCCCGCTCGGTGTTGGCAAGGCAGTTCCTCAAGTAATAAATCGAACGTCCCTTGCGGTAGTGTTCCCTACGAGAACGTCGTTTTATTTCGGAGCCGGCTCTTCGCGCCGTGGCTTTGCCGCGGGAGGGCACACCCTTGCGTTTTCCCACAAGTCGGCTACGACTGCTCTGCGACCTTTTCCCCGATTAATTCCTCCACAGCATCCTGAATCACCGCCAGTCGCTCACAGGCGGGATCCGTCGAGTGCGAGTTCATTGCTTGCGTCGCTACTTGGGATTGTTGCCAAATTGTTTGGAAGTGGTCGTGCGTTTCAACATCCCATCGGTGACCTTGAAGTACCCCCTCGGAATACGGCTTGCCGAATAGGTGCGTGTGAATCTCGCTGCCCCGGAGTTGCTCAAAGTCCATCAGCAGTGCCACGGCTGGGTTGCCTTGGGCGTAGGGGCACGCACGGACATCGCCAAAGATCTCAAAACCAAGATGGCGGATGTAGAATTTTGCGTGTTTCGGATGGGTGGCCGCAATCAGTCCGTTGCATCCACGATTTGCTGCCGCTTGAGCGATCAGTGTTGACAATTGCCGAAACATTTTCAGAAATCGGACTGGCGATTCGCGTTGGTCAGCCAAACATCCGACCTCAGCTAGCCGAAGTCCCTTATTTCGTAGCGAGTCAATTTCGCTCGCATAGATTGCTTCGGCCGGCAATCCAAGTTCGCCGTCTAAAATCAGCGTCGCGGTGGAAAGAGAAATCCCTTGCAGCTTGGCGAGCATCACTTCCGTGGTCGGCAGGAAATGATACGGCGTTAAACGCATTCCTGTTGGATTCTCCTTCGTCAATCCCGATCGCAGGTAGGACCGATAGGCCAACCGAAAGGCATCTTCGAGGTCGGCGGTCGTTCGAGCAATCGATAGCTCCACCGGTTCCACCGTACTGGTGGTGGAACGCTCCTGCGCACATAACGTGAACATGATATCAAAGGGGTTTGCGATTAGAATGCGAAAAGCGGCAAGACAAGTGGTCATGCCGTCAGAGAAACCCCCCGGTTTCTTTCTCTTTGCCAAACAGTAGGTCGCGTTCTTTTCGCCTGGCGGGCTGGCAACCCGATTCGTGTCATCGATTCATCCGAACACGGAATAATGTGCCGATTGTGCCGATTCAACGGATTGCAGGCTGTGACGGCTAGAGGCGGCGAGGCCGCAAAGTACGTTGGCCTTTCTAGGCGGACGGCCGGACATCCGATTCACCAAAAGGTGGGGAGATCGTGACGAATCGAGGCGGACGGTCAGGCTAGAAAGCCTGACGTACTTTAATGCTCGGTAACGGACGCCGTGGCTACGCAGCTCGGGTGGCTGCTTGGTCGGTGGCCATATAGGATTGGAAGTAAATCCGCTCTATTTGATTCATCGGATACGGCTGCAATTCGGCGTCATCGTAGACTCCGTCAAAATAGTACTTGCGCCAGCGTGCCCGGTATTGCGATTGATCATTGACGCTACCGAGGACCGGAATGCCCGGCTGGCCACCGACTTGGCGATACGGCGCCGATCCGCCAATCGGTTGGAATCCCATTGCATGTTGGTAGAACTTTGAGTGGCGTGGGTGGACGACCGCCAGCAGCGTCTGCAGTTTTCGTCGCCTCGCGAAATACATCATGATTCGAGTCAATTGCCCAAACATCTCCACGCTGGATCGCGCCCCGAGCGATTCAACACACAGCGAACAAACCTCGCCAAACGGAACTCCCTTTCGACGCAAGTTGGTGACGGCTTCGCCGAATGTCGACTCCATGGGAATCCCCCCGGAATTTCCATCACAAACCAAACTGACACTGCCGATGATTTGATCGCGGTGAGCCGCAGTCCGCTTGACCGCCACAAAAATCTGGGTTTCCGTCCAGAGATGGTAAGGCAGTACCCTCAGCGACTTTGCGTTCGCCGTCGCCAATCCGGCTTCCGCATAGCGGGCTTGCAGCAATTCAAAGGCGCCTCGAAAGTCCGCATGGGACCGCGCGGTGCGATACTCGACGCAATCACGATTTGTGGGGGCGTGTGCTAGGGATTGTCCAGGAAATGGCAAAACACGCCCCCCCTGGTCAGTCGTCGATTCCGATCCCGAAGATCGGAGATTGGTATTTCGATCCATCGAAATTCTCCGCGAAACCATGACCGGTTTGAAGTTTTGCTCCGTTTCGGTCATGTACAAAGCCTGACGAATCAGGCAAACTCGCTTCCATGCTGGTCGCCCTCAGGGTGAGGTCTGTGTCGCAGGAACGCGCCGTGTTGGTCAAGGTGGATTCTAGTGGTTTCACAAGGATCACCCGTCAGGTTTCTTATCGGGACAGGTGACTGGATTTCTTCATGGGGTTTCTTGGCTCGATTTCTTAGAGGGGAGGTTTTTGTTGCGTTATCAGCGGTAAATGCGGGCGAATTCCATCCTCGATTGTTTTTTTTCGTTGCCGATTAGCAAGGCTTTAACGAAGATGCAAAGGGTAGCGACTTTTCCTGATTTTCATTCAATTCTCTCGAGCCCGGCGATATGCCCCTACGCCTCGCAATCCAACTAGCAGCGGCCACGTCGGTGATGCTAGTGGTTGGCTGTCAGCGGGAGACGCAGCGCCATCCACCCAAATTGGCCGTTTTGCCCGTCACGGCGATCGCGGTGGAATATCGTTCTTCGTTTTCTTACCCGATCACGTATTACGGTCGCGTCGAACCGGCCCGTCGAGCAACGCTGTCGTTCGAACGTCCGGGCCGATTGGAAGAAGTACGGGTCAACGAAGGCCAACGAATCGCCGCCGGACAAGTCCTGGCTCTGTTGGACACTTCGTTGTTGGAAGCGGAAAAGAACGTGCTCTTGACGCAGCGGAAAACGGAACGCGCGTTGCTCGATCGGTTGCAGCGAGGCGAACGTGCGGAGGTGATTGAAGAGGCACGGGCGGAAGTCATGCGGTTGAACGTGGAATTGCGACGGGCGCTGACCAACAAGATACGCAACGAGAAAGTCTACGAAGAAAAGGCGATCGCACGAGCGGAGGTGGATCAGGCAACCTACACCTACCAAGCCGCCGAGTTTGCGTTGCAGCAGGCAGAGCATCGACTTGAGGCACTCGAATCGGGAAGTCGTGTGGAGGATGTGGGCGCCCAACAAAGCCGAGTCGATGCGATCGATGCACAGATGGAACTTATCGATGTGCAGCTAAAGAAAATGGTGCTGTTTGCTCCGTTTGACGCTTACTGCGTCAAACGGCATCAGGATGAAGGCGTTACCTTAACGGCAGGACAAAGCGTCTTGGAAATCAATGAGGCTAACCTGTATGAATGTCGGTTTTCGATTCCCTACTCATCGATCAAGTGCATTTCCAACGTCGAGAGTCTACGTATTGATGGGAAATCCTACTCCGTATCCAAACCACGCGGAATCGCTGAGATTGATCAAACGATGCGTACCGTCGACATCTTGTTTCCATTGCAGGTGGATGCCGCAGAACGGGTCTTGCCAGGCCAAGCCTGTACGATCGAGTTATCCAAAAGCGTCGAGTGCAAATGCATGTACGTGCCGCTTTCTGCGTTGACGGCAAGCATCCGTGGACTCTGGTCGTTCTACGGTTTGCAGCCCAACGAGGACCGCGAACAACCGGATAAGGTTCCTACCTACACGGTTGAAAAATTCGACGTCACGATCCTTCATTCCGATGGGGTCGGTGCGATGGTTTCCGCGACTCTTCCCCATGGGTCACTGATTATTGCGGAAGGTGTTCACAAGGTCGTGCCGGGAATGACCGTTCGCATTGTCGAAGGTGGATGATGCTGCGTTCTGCCTACCAAAATCCGCGACTGGTGATTCTGGCCGTGGCGTTGATCATCGTCAGTGGAGTTGCAGGATTTTACACTCGAGTTGCGAGAGAAGACCCAAAGTCTCAAGTTCGGTGGGGATATGTCACGACTCAGTTGCCGGGTGCGGAACCACTGGAGATCGAGTCGCTGATTTCCGAACCGATTGAACGGATGCTGCGTGAAGCGGGTACGGTGCGATCGATTGAGTCCTCGTCGCTGCGGGGGGTTTCCTTGGTGTTCATTCGGTTGACGGACGAGGTGACCGACGTGACTCAGTCGTGGTCAAAAATCCAAGACAAGTTGTCGGAGGTTGCCGGTCAGTTGCCGGCTCGAGCCACGGTCCCGGTGTTGGTCGACGAACGGCGCTGGGGTTCGCATACCCGCGTTGTCGCATTGTACGAAAAAGAAAACACGGCGGTTCCCGCTGGTTTGCTGGCACGCTGGGCCAAGGAATTAGACAACCGTTTAAGTTTCGTGCTGGGAACCCGGTTTACCGAAACGTTTGGGATTCCCAGCGAGGAAATCGCAGTCGAAATCGACGAGCAGACGATTGCCGCAATGGGGATCACCATCCAAGAGATCGCGAGTCGGATACGTGCTCGAGATTCCGAGGGGCTTGATGCGTTGTCCCAGTCATCGGGACATACGATGCCGGTCAGTTTGGCGGGTGACGTCGATAGCCTGGATCATTTGCGATCGCTGGTCTTGCGAGGCGACCCGTCCGACCGACGACTGCTGCTCGGTGATGTCGCCACGATCAGCCGCAGCGAGCGTCAGCCCCGTGATCAAACCGCCATTGTCCAGGGCCGACGCGCCGCGGTGGTGGCCACGCGAATGGATGATTCCTACGGGATCGACGCGTGGACCGATCGGCAACAACAAGTCCTGGATGATTTTCAATCGTCGATACCCGAGGGGTTGGAAATAGCCATTCTGTTTGACCAGAAGCGATATACGGACGAGCGAGCCGGGAATCTGTACCAAAGTCTGGGGATGGGAATGGCCCTCGTGATTGTTGTGGTTTGTATGATGATGGGATGGAGGGCAGCCATTCCCATTTGCACTGCACTGCCGCTGACGCTTTGCATGGTGTTCTTTTTGATGATTCCGTTTGGCATTTCGTTGCACCAAATGTCGATAGCGGGGTTGATCCTGGCGCTCGGAATGCTGATCGATAACCCGATCATTGTCGTCGACGAAATCCAAAGGCGATTGGATGCGGGGGACGAGGCTTTTGAGGCGTTGCGTCATAGCATTCGCCGACTGACCAAACCCCTGCTGGGGGCCAACGTGACGACGATCCTGGGCTTCTGTCCGATTCTACTCATCGGTGGTCCCACTGGCGAATTCATGGAACAACTGGGGTGGGCGGTGATTGCATGCTTGATCGGATCGCTGGTGTTGTCATTGACTTTGATTCCAGTACTGGCTGCATGGTGTTTACGTCCAAGCTCAACAGCGGCCGAACTCGATGTACCGTATTTCGATATCCATCGCTCAAAACCTAACCTGCTCGCACGAGCGTATGCAAAGTTTTTGCAAATCATTCTGCGGTTTCCACTGCTTGCGATCGGTTTGACCTTGATCGTGCCGGCATGCGGTTTCCATGTTGCCCGTACGTTGCCGGAGCAATTTTTCCCTGTCGCCGAGCGGGATCATTTCCATTTTTCCGTGCGACTTCCCACCGATGCATCGATTAGCGAAACCGAACAGGCAGCGATGTTGGCGCGGCGGGTCGTGATCAGGCATCCCGAGGTCGAAGACGTCGCGATGTTCGTTGGGAAGAGCGCACCCAAACTGCACTACAGCATGGTTGCATTAGAGGACAACCGGCCCAACTTTGCTCAAGGCTTGGTGCAATTATCTACGCCGACCGCAGCAGTCGACTTGATCCGGCAAATCCAGACCGAGCTTGACAACCAACTGCCACAAGCCCAGTGCATTGTGACGCTGATTGAACAGGGTCCGCCTGCACCAGCACCGATCGAGTTTCGTCTTTATGGCCCGTCTCTGGAAAAATTGGCCGAACTTGGCGACCAAACGCAAGCGTTGTTGATGCAGGTTCCCGGGGTGATTCACACTCGCACCTCGCTCGATCCAGGGGGACCGGTATTTGATTTGGACATCGAGCAAAGCGAAGCCGAGAGATCGGGGTTGATGGACGAATTCATTTCGCGGCAATTACGAGACCGCCTCGACGGAGTGATCGCGGCCAAGATGAGTGAGGAGATCGAAGAAATTCCGATTCGAGTCCGTCTGAAAAATAGCCAAGCGACCAATCCAGCGCGGGTTCTGTCGATGCCGTTGGTGACGCCAGGAAATCTTCCGCAAGTCGTCCCGCTTAGCAGTTTAGCGCATTGGAGAGTGAAACCGCAAATCTTCAGCATTTTTCGCCGCAATTCATCGCGCTGCAACATCGTGTCCGCGTACGTCGAAGCCGGCAGGCTGCCGATCGCGATCGAGCAGGATTTCAAGGCACAGATCCAGGCCAAGGGATTCGCTTTGCCTCGAGGCTATCGTTACGACTTCGGCGGTATTAGTTCCGAGCGTGATTCCGCGGTTGGGAACCTAGCGGCTTTCTCGGCCGTCGTTGCGGTCTTGGCTGTCGCCGTCCTGGTCTTGACGTTCGGATCGTTTCGCTTAGCCCTAATCATCATGGGCGTTACCGTGCTGGCTGTCGGACTCGGGCTCGGCAGTCTGTGGCTCTTTGGCTACCCAATTGGAATCATCTCTCTGATCGGAATGGCGGGAATGGTCGGATTGGCGGTCAACGATTCCATCGTCGTCCTGAGTGAATGCCAAATCGGTGAACAGCAATCTCAGCCGATTGAGCGCAGTGTCTACGCCTCGACTCGTCATGTCTTCACCACTTCGGTGACCACCGTCGCCGGAGTCCTTCCGTTGATTTTGCGAGGAGGCGTGTTTTGGCCGCCGATGATGATTGTGATCGCGGGTGGCGTGGTCGGCGCGACGGCGATCGCGCTTTGCTTTACCCCCGCCTGCTTCGAATTGATCAAACCTCGAAATCGACCGGTTACGGGCTGAGCGAGTCCTTCGTGACTGGTCCGCCGCCGAGCAATACGCATTCTGGTCTAAGTGCTGCTCCGGAACCAGCGTCGCTGGCTATCTTTGGCTTCGCTGCTTTTGGCATGGCCGGTGCCAGTCTTCGTCGCCGACGAAAGTAACGTTGCTGAAGTGTCTGTTCGAATGGACTTTGAAAAGAGAAAACGCGGTCGTGACCAAAACGACCGCGTTTTTGTTTAGGGATCGATCGGGAAATCGGTGTCGCACAAGAGCGAAGGCGAATTAGACATGGCGTTCTTGGCCGGGATCGGCGACCTGAACCAATTCGACAACCGTCGCCAGGTTGCCGTGTTTTAAGGCTACGTCCCTCGAAACCTGCATCCGTTATCGCCGCGTTTGATCTTATCTTGCCCGAATTAGAGTACGTCAGGCTTTCTAGCCTGAAAGTCAGCCTAGAAAGGCTAACGTACGATGCGGCTCTGCCGCCCTACCTTGCAAGCCCATGCAGTTGGCCCTGACCCAATAGAATCACGGCGACTCGACCCGCGGCTTTTACCGTCCAACTCTGCAGGACACTTTCCCACTTCGTGGATGCCATCGAGAACAAGCTGACGTTGCTGTGCGAGCGACCCGAGCAGTCGGCATGCGAACACGCGAAGCAAATGCCGCATCGTTTCGTCGACGTTGAGTACACCATCGCGAGCCGTCTTTTACGCCGCGTTCCTGCGACGACGACTGAACGCCAAACCAGCCGCTCCGATGCCAAAGATTGCAATCGAGGCGGGTTCCGGTGTCGGCGTGCCGAAAGGTAACGGTGGCGTGACTTCGAAGGGAGTTGAGTTTTCGACGACGTCGTTACCGCACGTCATTCCCCAGTGATACGCTAACATCCCATCTTGCGACAAACCAAACAGCGAGGCGATGTCGGCTGACTCCAAGTAAATCGTTAGTGTCTTGTTCGTCGTATCACGAGACCAACCGCCGGTGTAACTTAACGGATTATAAGACGTGTTCCCGCCCCAACTTTCATCGACTCGCACTTCTTGGCCATTTCGGAAAATTGAGCCACTGCCAAAGAAATCATCGGAAGCGAGGACTGCATCGGCGTAGTTCGACGTATCGATCCCGTAAAGCGTGACACCTCCGCCATTGGATGTGAGAGTATCGTTCAGCTGAACGGCATTCTGCCATTGCGTGCCACTCGCCATCGTGTCCGATTTTCCATACCATCCGTCGGAAAGCCCGGCATCGCCTGACAAAAACGGAGCGTAATCCTGAAATCCGAAGAACAGATCACCGTATTGGGCGGTCAGCGCACTCGGGGTTAACACAAAGTTGGTATGGATCGTCCATTCCAATCGGTTGCCAGAGAGCGCCACGCTCGACCCTTGGATGTCAAAACGTTGGTCGCCAATGGAGTCATCCGGGACGCTAAATTGGCCATGATCGGTACCGCCAATGTATCGATCCTCGATATAGCCGCTATCTGCAATCACGCCCGCGAAAACGGGGCTCGTGAGTGTCACGGCCCAACAGGCAAGCACAGCATTGAAGTTCTTCATCATGTTGTTTCTCATTGATGTCGTTAATTCTGACCGTCAGTTTGCACTACACGTGTGAGTGGGGGCGCAAGCGTCGGTCCCCCCAATTGCTTCCATGACTAGAACGCGTCGTTAAACCCCATATGACCCATTTAAATCCCCCATTTTTTCAAAACAACCCTAAAACCATGGTTTTAACCCCCGCGTCAGGGTGTGGTGTATTGTGTGCAGCATAGAAATCAATCCTTCGTTGAAAACCCCTGCGACTTATTGTGGGTGTCAGGTATCTTGGTGGTACAGATGACATACAGCATGAAACGACAATGAATATTCCTATGTACACTATTTTGGCTTGTGATCCGTGAATCAGGTTGAACGACTCGATTGGGTATCGGATGGTTCCAGGATGGAGTTGGGGATCACAAGCGAAACCGCTGCACTTCCGCGGCTCAACGGTCACCGGGCTGCCTGGGTCGAGAGTGTTTCGAAAGGCCTTGGTCACCAGGTGTTCTTCCTTCGTGCGTGCTCTGGCGACGAGACAACGGGGTTATTGCCGTTGGTATTGGTTACCGGGCCAATCTTTGGACGTTTTCTTGTCAGCCTTCCTTATCTCAATACGGGAGGAGTATGGGCACAGGACCGGGAGGTCGCGGGTCAATTGGTCGATTCGGCATGTGACTTGGCGGATCAGTTGGATGTGAAATACCTGGAGCTTCGACATGAATGCCCGGTCGACCATCCGCGATTGAATTATCAACGTACCGATAAGGTTCATATGCGACTTGAATTGCCTGAGTCGGCAGAGGCGTTGATGAAGTCGTTCAAGTCGAAGCTACGCAGCCAAATCAAAAAAACGGGCGAGTACGGTTTGGCCGTTCGGTTTGGTGGTGCGGAGTTGTTGGATGATTTCTACACGGTGTTCGCTCATAACATGCGTGACCTCGGTACGCCCGTTTTTTCTCGCACTCTATTTTCGAGCATTCTTCAGCAGTTCAAGAGCGATGCGGAGTTGTGTCTCGTTCGCAAGGGAACGCGTCCAATTGCGTGTGGATTGCTGGTTCACGTTGGCGGAGTGACAGAAGTCCCCAGCGCCAGTAGTTTGCGAGAATTCAATCGGACGGGTGCGAATATGTTGATGTACGTGAATCTTCTTGAACGTGCGATTCAGCGAGGAAGTCAAATCTTTGATTTTGGCCGTAGTAGTGAAGAGAGCGGGACTTACAAATTCAAGGCACAATGGGGCGCCCAGCCGTATCCAGCCGTTTGGCAGTATTACGTTCGCAAGGGATCACCTGACGAAATGCGTCCCGATGCGTCGGGCAAGCAGCGGATGGTAAAAGTATGGCAGCGCTTACCGGTTTGGCTGACCAAGATCATGGGGCCACCGATCGTCCGCGGGATTCCGTAGGGCGGCGAGGGACTATCCCGGATGATTCGTTGGAGTGGTAGGCTTTAGCCGATTGCGTGCTGGATCCTTGTTGAATCGGCTAAAGCCTACCACTCCAACGTGCGCAGTCTGTTTTATTCTCAAACTCGGATCGCGATTTTTTTCTGGAGCCTCAGCCGACTGCCTGCCGATACATGAGAAGTGCGTTTATAGGAGATCAATGGACTTTTCCGATCCGTTAGAGTGAGCGGACCTTATGCTTTGGAATATCGCTCTTCGAACGCTACTTTGCGACCGCGGAAAACTGCTGGCGGGCTTGATCGGTGTCATTTTTTCGGTGGTGTTGGTCAATATTCAAGGTGGACTCTTTATTGGCTTAATGAGCAAGGCTAGCCTTTTGGTGGATCGAAGTGGTGCCGATATTTGGGTCGGTCATCGCGGAATGCACAATGTTGATTTTCCTCATCATATTCCCGAGCGTTGGATCCATCGAGTTCGCAGTGTTCCAGGGGTCGAGTCCGCCGAACCACTTCGCATTTACTTTTCTGAAATTGCTCTGCCAGATGGCAATTTCGAGGGTGTCATGGTCGTGGGTGTCACAGAAGGTTCTGAACTTGGGCGGGCCTATGAAATTGTCGATGGCCCGGCCGATGCACTTTCCTACGCCGATGGGGTGATTGTCGATCAATGCGATGATGACAAGCTCTTCGATCCAACGATTGGAGAGATTCGCGAAATTGGTGGGCGACGTGCGAGGATCTCAGGTAAGTCCCATGGTGTGCTCAGTTTCTTGGTCACACCCTACATCTTCACGCATTACGACCGTGCGGTCGACTTTGCGGCTGCTGATCCCACGATGACCTCCTATTTTCTCGTTCGTGTGAAGCCGGGAGCTGATCGCGATCAAGTGTGTGCAGCGATCAAGAGTCGACTCGATGATGTGACCGCAGTGCCAGCGGAAGATTACGCTGCAACGAGCATCAATTTTTGGATGACTCGCACCGGCATCGGGCTCAGTTTTGGCGCTGCGACCTGCTTGGGGCTTCTTGTGGGGCTGGTCATGGTCGCACAAACGCTTTATGCGATGGTTCTCGATCGGATTAGCGAGTTCGCGACGCTCAAAGCAATCGGTTCGACCGAGCGTGAGATTGTGTTGCTATTGGGGGCTCAGTCGACGGTGGTTGCTGTCGTCGGTATCAGTATCGGTATCGTCTTGTCCTACGTGATCCAAGCGATCTTCAGCTCGCCTCGTGCAGCGATTACGATTCCATTGGAGCTCTATCTCGCCAGTGCCGTCTTGGTCTTTGTGATCTGCTTGGCAGCCTCAGCCCTTCCGTACTTGCGTGTTCGCCGCGTCGATCCGCATTCCGTTTTACAGGGTTGATACGAATGACTCACGATGTTTCACTCGGCAATATTTCACTCGGCAATGCTGCTGACCCGTATCCGCTTGGCTCAAGCGATGGGGTCTTCCCAGAACTGCAAACAGGGGAGAGCGCCCATCCAGTAAGCGCAAAGCAGCCAACCCGGAAATCGGTTGCTGCTGAAACGAAAATTGTCTTGTCTGCGACCCAGGTGCGGAAGTCCTACAACATTGGCGGCGAGAAACGCTGGGTACTCAACGGAGTCGATTTTCAGGCCGCTTCGGGCGAATGCGTTTTTCTATCGGGACCCTCCGGAAGCGGCAAGAGCACTCTCCTTTCTATTTTGGGGTGCTTGCTCGAAGCCGACTCGGGCAAGGTCACCATTGCCGATCGCCGGGTCGATACTTTGAGTGTTGCAGAACGAACATCGGTGCGGCGGGATAACGTTGGATTTGTGTTTCAGCGATTTCAATTGATTCGTGGTTTGTCCGCCGAAGACAACGTGGCCGTGCCTCTCACGCTGCAAGGAGCGACTCTTGCGGATGCCCGCGTGCAAGCGGGTGACTTGCTCGGGCGTGTTGGTTTAGAGACCCACCGCAAACACCTACCGACCGCGATGAGTCCGGGCCAGTGTCAACGAGTGGCATTGGCCCGGGCCGTGATTACGTCGCCTAAACTACTGTTAGCCGATGAGCCGACCGCTGCCCTCGATGGCAAGTCAGGAATAGAGGTTATGGAACTGCTAAGGGAGCTGGTCGGAGTGACGGGTTCGGCAACGATCGTGGTGACTCACGATCCCCGTATCTCAAAATACGCTGATCGGATTTGCGAGATCGAAAACGGACGATTCAAGTGAGAACGATTTTCACCGCTATTGCGACGATTGTTATCTTCGGAAGTGCGCTGGCTGTTCACGAGCACCGGCGGCAGTCGTTGGGCATTGGTACCCAGCCCTTGGATGGCGTACCCATTCAGGCCCTCGTAACGCAAAGGACCATTCGTGCCGCCGGGCGAATCGAGGGACGAACCGACTCGATCGAGATTCGCGCTCGTCTTGCCGAACAGATTGATGATATTTTTGTTGCAAGAGGTCAATGGGTATCCGCTGGCGATGTGCTACTTGCACTCGATGCAGCTCGTTTTATCAAGGAATGCGACTTGGCGCAAGCTTTGCTTTCTGAGGCCAACGCAAAAAAGGAGCGACTCGAGAACGGTTATCGAGCCAGCGAGATTGAAACGGCACGGCAAGAGTACAATGCAACGATGGCGAGGTTAGCAGGTTCCGAAAAAGCCTACGCTCGTGCAATCAAGCTACATGAACAAGGTGCGGGCAGCCAACAGGTGCTCGACGATCTCTACTCGCAACTGACCTCGTTTCGCGCAACATCCGCAGCCGCCAAGGGACGACTCGAAATGCTTGAACTGCCTGCGAGAGCTGAAGATCTGATGGCGACTCGTGCTGCGGTGGGAGCTGCAGAGGCAAGGTATGCAATCGCCAAAATCAATCTTGATCGTACAAGAATCGTGGCCCCCATTGATGGCCAGATCTTAGCAATTGAAGCCGAAGTCGGCGAGCTAACCGGCCCCGACGCTGCCGACGCACTGATTGTCATGTCCGATACGAAACGGCTCAAGGCAGTCGCTGAAGTCGATGAGTTTGACGCCATGAACGTTAGGCTTGGCCAAGTCTGTCAAGTCATCTGCGACGCTTCGGATCGCGTGATTGCGACGGGAAAAGTCGTCGAGGTGGAGCCGCAGATGAATCCTAAGCGGATGTACGGTCAGTGGGCCGGTGAGCGTACGGACACGTACAACCGCCGAATCTGGGTTGATTTACAGCAGGGAACGGATTTGCCCGTCGGCTTACCGGTCGATGTCTTTATCCAAGCTGATTAGAATACGGATCAGGCGCCCTCGTGTTTTTTTGTTTTACCGCGTGGGCATCGCCTCGCGTGCCAGGAAAAAACGCATACCAATAGGCATGTGGTTCAACGATGTGCTTACGAGAGACGTGTGGCGGGCCTTCAGTCGTCTTCAACGCGCCCTTTGTCGTTACTCAAACACACGCCCCCTATTGCGTTCATGAGCAAACCCAAACTCGCACCAAACTTTTCACGGCGGCGAAGCCGCTGGCGACGGCGTTTCTTCATTGTGATTGGCGTCTGGCTGTTGTCGACATTTCTACTCTCGTTTCATAGCATTCGCGGATTGGTTGCCTATCCTCTGTTGGTTCATGACCCTGATGCAACGGGCGATGCCGCGTATGTGATGGCAGACGGGTACGCCTATTGGGAGCGTCTTCATGCTGCCTCGGATCTATTCCATATGGGGAAAGTACCGCGGCTGATTCTCTTAGATGAGAGCGAGCCAGCCGGGTACAACTTTGTGCAGCAGCGTTTGGAAACTCGACTGCAGCGAGCTATCGCCTATTTGGAGTGGCTTGGAGTTCCCGCCGAAAAGGTCTCGACCGTTTCAGCGAAGAACTCGATGTTTGGGTCACTGAGCGAAGCACGGGCCGTTGCAGAGCAAGAATCGAGCCTGAAGAGCATCGTGGTGGTTACCTCTGCTCCGCATACGCGGCGAAGCCGACTTTGTTTTCAACGAGCGTTTTCTCCTCAGATTGATGTGCAGGTCTATTCGGCCTCCGTAGCAAGCGAGGGTGCAGAAATCGATGCACCGATTTGGATCGAGTACGCCAAGTTGTTTGTTTACTTTGTCGGCACGTGACGGGTGGCCCGGTTTGTCCATGACCGATGTAGGCCGGAACAAGTAAATGCTTGTTGTGCCGGAACTTCGGTCGCAAATTGCTCGTCCTCTCAACTCGCACACTGCGCACGACAAAGAAGGCATTTACGCCGCTCCGGCAGCGTGTGCGACCTTGTTGCCAGCCTACATGATTGCTCCGGGCTAGCAATGGATTCGACTTCGCACCAAGCCGCTGTCTTTCAGTAGCGACTGTAGACTGCATCCGATGTAGGCACCCAGGATTATCGCGGCGAGAAACAAACGGGGTTGATAGACGACGAGGTAGCCGAGTAGCTGATTCAACCCTCGCCCGATGATTCCGAGAAGACTGCCAGATTCAGGCATCAAGCTTACCCGGGGAACTGCTGCCTGTGGGTTGAATCGCCCAAAATCGCCATCCGCCAGGATCCCACAGGCTTCCTTGAGTGACACGCTTGAGTCGTCTCGGCTGGCCGGTGCATCGACGTTTTGAACGCGAAGTTCGTTCAGTGACACGGACGTTCGCTGCGTCGCACTCGCGAGCGATGGTTTGATCCATTGCTTCGTTGCAGCACGATAGCGGAGCTGTCCGCCAATCCACGTCGCCACAATGATGACGGCACTGCAAATCACTAACGCCGTTGGCGAGCGAAAGCGAAGCCACCCAAATCGGATCGCGAAGGTAACGGCTGCGGTCGCTAATGCCAATGGTGCGGTTTGAAAGAGAACTTGGATGAGTAAGTCCTCGCCGCCGAGAAGCGAAAGCACAAGCGACTTGGTGTAGATCCAAAACGCCTCAAACGCACCGACAGGACCCTGCAGCAACAATGCCACGGCCACCAGAACCACAAGACTGTTCGGTATTCGATGCAGGGCAAGGTGTCGTGATGGGGCGGGTTGAGAATCAGCCATTCTCACTTCGTAGCGTTTTCGGCGATTCGATGCAAGATAAACTGGAGAGGCTGCCCGTCCTTTCGATGCGAAACTTGGTCAGGTCACCCGATGCTGGGGTCTGCTTTCCGTCGTAGCCGTTTGTCCACAAGGACATGGGTATGGTGAGCTCTGGCCCGGGTCGAGTTTAGGAGTCGTTGCAAGCGAGTCCCGATCGGGACCGTTTTTTGTGCGGGGCTGGCGTAATCGGGAGGATTTTGTGCAACGTTTTTTCCCTCCCGGCGTTTATAACAACAATGACAGCCGCAGCGAATAAGAAGCTGACAATGAAAACCATGAACCTGCAAAATAGCGACGCCGACCAGGACCAGGATCAGGACACTTTGATTAAGGAGGCATGCAGTGATAGTGCAGCTTTTGCCCAGCTGTATAGGCTGCACTACGACAACGTCTTTCGCTATTGCGCCCGCAGGTTGTTCAACCGTCACACCGCAGAAGATGTAACATCGATCGTCTTTTTCAAGGCGATGAGAATGCTCTCTTCTTTTAAGGGAAATTCAAGAGATTTTCGAAATTGGCTGTATCGCATCGCTACCAACGCTGTCAACGATCATTTGAGAACAGCAAAAAGACGGGCAGATGCAATCCGCGATATTGCTCTGACACACGGCGGTGATCATACGCTCGACGCCGAATCGACTTGCGAACTTCAAGAGGAGCTTCTCCCTGTCAAGCAGGCGCTGTTAACGCTAAAGCCAAAGCAACAAAGTGTTATAACGTTACGTTTTTTTGAAAAGCTGAAACTAAACGAAATTGCCGAAATCCTGGGCCAAAACCCAGCTACGACCCGCAGCCAGCTTTCGCGAGCACTCAGTAGTCTGAGAAAACAACTGAGAGCTACTGCTGATCAACATGGTGAGGTGTAAAGATGAATGACAACACGAAAGATATCGAGCAGGTATTGCAGGACATCACATTTGACGATGCGATTGACTTGGCACACAAAGACCTACTCCAACAAAAACTGCTTCTCAATTTCAATGCAAGTCAAACTCGGCTTGCCAACGCAGGGAGATTTACCATGAGCTCAAAAATCGTTAGGTTCGCAGCAGCAGCGGTCATTCTGATTGGGGTGTTTGCGAGTTTGTTGTTATTGGATGGGACGTCCAGCACAATCTGGGCTCAGGTCCGAGATCAGGTTGCCGCCGCTAAAGCGGTCGTCTACAAGGCTAAAGTCGAGACGACTGAAAATGGACAACCGGTACAGTTCCAGATCGAGGCGACACTCGCCGACGAACACGGCACGCGACTGGATACCTATTTGGGAAAGCAGTTGCTGGGGCGATCTTTTACGCTTGCAGATAAGAGGTCACATATCTCTATCTTTCCTGCTCAAAAGAAGTATATCGAAGTGGAGCTTACGGAGGAAAAACGCATCGAGAACGGAGATCCAAAGCTCATCGTAGAAGCCTTCTTGCGGGGTGACTACAAGAAACTAGGCCGTCGCGAGATCAACGGTCTCACCGTCGAGGGCATTCAATCCAATGATGTCTCTGCCACAGCTGGCTTTCCCGGTGGCCGAGGACTGATGGAGGCAGTAGGCAAGACCTCTGCTAAAGTCACCGGCAGTTTGTGGGTTGATGTTGCGACCAGTTGGCCCGTCGAAATAACCCTCGAGATCACTGACAAGAATGGCAACGAGCAGATGACGATCGTTGTCAGTGATTTCCAGTGGGATGTGGAGATCGATCCCGCAACATTCGCCTCGGTCATCCCTGAGGGTTACGAGCTTATGTACAAGGTGAATGCAGAGCATCTCGAAGATGGAAACCAGCTTGTTGACGGTTTGAAGTACTTTGCAGGAATCAACGATGGAAAGTATCCCGCAACGCTTTCGATAAGAGGTGTTGTTGTTGAGATCGGCAGCATCTACGGGGCCAAGTCAGGCGACCCATCCTTTCAAATAGATGACGCCCAGGTCTCGACTCTCAAATACGGTGCACAGTTTTTTGAATCGCTCGAGGCAGACGGTAAAGACCCCGTCTATCATGGCCCCGCAGTCAGCGCTGCCGATTCCGATAAGGTTCTACTGCGATGGAAGTTTGACGACAGCCAGTACCGCGTCATCTTCGGCGACCTGAGAATCGAAGATGTTACCGCAACACGGTTGCAAGAGTTAGAAGCAAAGTGATTCACATTGTATCACCATGACTTCTTCGAAGGCCGATCCCAGGCAAGGGGTCGGCCTTTTTCTGTTTGCCCCGCAAACTCCCCGTGCTAACCCTGTTTCGAAAAATATCTCAGAGCATCGTGCTTCAGCATCAGAAGGCTCTTTCCTTGGCACTCATGGCCTTATTGGAGGAACGGAGATCGCCCTTTTCCTCCAGAAAGATCAATCGCGATCCGTGATGGCATCGCGTCCTTCCGGCTGTCCGAGCCTACTGACACCTACTCGACAACAACCCGGAAACCGGCGTGATAAACCCTTTGCCACTCGGGGAAGCCCAAACGATAGCTCGAGGTGGCACGGAACGGGCGGTCGTGCCAGGAGCCGCCGCGGAGCACCTTTTTGCCGCTGCCGGTGTTGCGTCCATCGCCTTCATCGTATGGGTACGCGTTGTAAGCGGACCGTGTCCATTCGGCAGCGTTGCCGTGCATATCGAACAAGCCCCACGCATTCGGCTGATAACTGCCTACCTTGGCGAGGTGGAGTACCCCGTCGCTTGATCGGGGGTCTTTCAGCTCGAAGTCGACTTGATGATTGGGATTGGGGATTGGCTTGGGATTGACGCCGTTTACTGCCATCTGTTGGACCGTAATATCCGCCAAGTTGGCGTGTTTGGAGAAATCGGCATCGAGGCCTCCGAAAGATAGCGGCGTATCGGCCCCAGCTCGGCAGGCCCATTCCCACTGGGCTTCGGTCGGAAGGGTCACCTTACGACCGGTTTTCTTCGAAAGCCAGGCACAGAACGCCATGGCCTTGTCCCAGGAAACGCGGATCGCTGGGTACCGCATGTCGTTCATGTAATAGCCCCGCTTCACCTGATCCTTGTAGTGCATGTCGTACACGCCGTTGAGATAGTCAGGGTCGAACTGCCGGAACTGTCCCAGAGTAACCTCCGTGGTTCCGATGAAGAACGGCTTGTCCATCCTGACGCGAGAAACCGGTTGCTCGACGGGCGTTTCGTCATTGCTACCCATGGAATACTCGCCTGTGGGTACGCTGACAAGCTTCATCGTCACCCCATCGCTCAACTCGAAAGCGAGCGTCTCGTGCTGGTGGGAGTCAACGCGCATTGGTTGTGGCTGGACCACGTTTTGCTCGTTCTGTACTGGAAGCTCGAATTTCTCCGACTTCTGATAGGGGTTCATGATCCGCTCCGGATCATAGTCAACGAGGTCGTACTGCTCGCGCAGCTCCTTCCGCCGTTCCAGGATCGTCGGCTTTGCCCCCGCCTCGCTCCAGGTACCGTGGTAGGGAGCGTTCAGGTCAATCCAGGTGATCAGACGCTCCCACGCTTCCTCGTCGAGCTTCACGTTATGGTGTCCCTTTTCGAGCATCTGAACGAGTTCACTCGTGTCGGCATGGAACTCGAGCGGAGTGAGCAGGTGATAATCGCCCTCGGGTCCATTGCGGCGAACGTACGGATGCAGCATTTCGTGCGCGTCCTTGGGGTTCGAAAGATCAGGGATACCGCAGTCGGCAAATTTCAGACCCGTGTTCGGTCCGGTACCGATGATGCGATCGGCCACCTGATAACGTCCTGCCCGGTCGTGGCCGTCCGGCGTAAGATCGTTAGAGCCGTCATGACAGCCTACGCAATACTTGTCGAGGACGGGTTGGACCTCGCGTTGAAAGCTGAGACCTCGCGGCGGGCCATAAAACGGTTCGAGTTCACTCGACGCACGATTCATGGCCGAAGCGCGTTGAATCATGGGGACCGTATCTTGGCTTTCATGGCAACCAACACACGAAAGCCTCTCGCCGGGCATGGCCACCGTCCAGCTTCGCATGAGTTGGAGCGCTTTGCCTTCCGCGTCGAGGGGTTGCATTGAGAACGGCGTATTGGCCGGAACCTTGAAGTTGGCGGAGCCGTCCGCATCGACCGGCGCGGTTCCGAGCAATTGCTTGGCATCCCAGCCAGCCTCCATTCCCATCGAATAGTGCCCTCCCTTGTGCCGCGGACCGTATTCATAACGATAGACGCGAAGGCTTTTCACCGTCCCCCGCGGGACATTCATCAGCCCTGGTCCTTCGTAGATGTTATTGATAAGCACCGTCGCATCTTTGTTTGTAAGATCGATCCGGTCCGGCATGAGCGCCGGGCGTTTTGTCGTGCGAAGTGGAATCGGCTCGAAGTAGCCGCCATCGCCGTTCGCTTTCTTCAAGCACAGCATGTTGTCGAACACGTCGAGCAGATAGACCGAGTTGCCGGTAACCGCCAGAAAGTACTTATCGCTCAATGGGTACGGGGTGTAGAACATTGGGCTATAGACTTTGGCCAAATCATCAATCACCAGCGGCTCAACCTCTTTGCCCCTGCCCGTAATCAACTGTACGGCGCCGTCAGCTTCGTGGCGGCCCTTGGAAACATCAAACAAGCATAGGGCGCCTCCCTTTGCGTTGCTGTGATGGCCGGTCACTGTCGCCAGGAACATGGAACGCTGACCAGGAATTTGTCTGGGGAAGAAAATACTGTTGGGCCAATAGGAGTTACTGCCATAAAACGCCTTTTGATCCGTTCCGTCGGGGTTCATCGTCATCAACACACGGCTGAAATAGTGAGCCGAGTCGGTGTATTCCCAACGGGCGTACATCACACGGCCGCTTTCCATCACCGTCGGATGCCAACTCGCATCCTGATCGAACGTGAGACGGCGAACGCCCGTGCCATCGGAATTCATTCGGTACAGATTGGCGACATAGGAATTGCCGCCGACGCATGGCACGCCTTCATAGCTGGCGGTCGAGGCGAAGAGGATACGGTCGTCGGGTAGGTAACAGGCGTCGTAGCAATCGACATCGGCACCCATGTCAGGAGTGACTCGGTGTGGCTTGCCACGCGGATCGCCACTGATGGGATCGATCTTCTGTTCGAACACGGCATACCCCATCCCTTCGCCCGGAGCCTCGCTCAATTCACCTTCTTCACAGTGCGAGGCGAACAGCAGCCGGTTGGCGTCGAAGTGCAGATCCACATCGCCGACAAACTTGCCGCCGTCTGGTTTGTAAACGGATTTGATCTCGCCCTCGTAAAGCGGCGACATGACGACGAGCTCATCGTCGTATGCGCCCGCAGCTTCGCCTGAAACCCGAGTCTGCCAATTCTTGGAAAACCGTTGCCCCTTTTTGCTGCGGACCATCAGCAAGTGGTCGAAGTCAAGCAGCGGGTTGGCCAACAAGGCCTCCTTCTTCAGCGTCGCGAATTCATCGCTATTTTCGTCGTCAATCACATCCAGCCGCTTCAAGAACTCCGTTCCCTTGGCATACTTGTCACCGAATTGGTTAATGAGATCTTCGATCGCCAACCGCAACGACTCGCGATTGCCTTCTCCACGGGCATGATGTCCGCCGTTCATCAAAGGCCCGTTTAGCACGCCGTCGTTGTGCTCTGGCAAGGGGACCTCTGGCATGGCAATCCTCGGGCCGTTACGCCGAGTTTTTTGGACATTACGGATCACCTTGAGTTCAGCGACTTTTTGGCCGACTTTGACGGAACTCTCGGAACCGGCGACGTCGAGGACCATCTCTCCCGTTGCGGGTTTGGGAATTGCAGCACCCCAAACAACTTTTCGATTCTGGCCAAGCACCAGTACTTCAACCTCATTCAAACGGGCTTCAAAACCGTCGCGATTCCAAATCGAAATCTTGTCAATCTTCACCAGCTCGCCGAGATCAACTTCCCAGCTGGGGGTCGGCATGTCATTGACCGTGTGCGTGACACTCCCCGCACTCCAATCGCCGTTGGTGTCACCATCGATGGCACGCGACGAAATGCCACCGTGGCCGATCGAGGTCTGCTGGGTTCCCTTGCCCAAGGCAACATTCTCATCACCACGGAAAACCTGTACTTCCGCAAGAGAAAGCGTCCGACTGTCACCAGGTAGACGGACCCTTACATATCGACCTTCGACGGGTTCCGCGGATGCGACACTCGAAACGGTAAGCCAGAGCAGAGAGGCAATCAGGCTAGCGAACCACTGGAATATGCGGGCAGAAAACTTCATCACGATTCTCCAAATCTATTTGCGCCGTTGAGGCCTATGTCGTCACACAGTGAGGTGACCCAAAAAAAACAGTTGTTAAAGGGACAATAAGTATTCGACCAGATCATCAAGCTGGTCTTCGGTGAGTATCGATAGCTTGCCATGGCCGTTCCCATGTTCAAAAGTCGTGACAACATCCTTCATCGTCGCGGCTCGTCCATCGTGCAGGTAGGGAGCGGTTCGCCATGCCTCAATCAAATGGGGCACGTCGACCGGTTGGCCCTCGTCCTGGCCCGTCGTGTAGCCAACGTCGCACATTCGCGAACTCGTGAACAACGGGGCCGGATGGCAATGTGCACAGCCGACTTGTTCAAAGATCTGTTCTCCCCGTCTGGCTGAATCACTTAGCTTTCCCTCAACTAAATGAGGACTTGGGATCGGCGTAAGACTCTTGAGGTAGGCGTCAATGGCTTGAGCGTCTTCTTCGGGGCGCACAGCAAATTGAATGTGCTGAATTCCGGCTCGAACCGCAGACTCGGCATCGGCTCGCACACCCAGCCACATGGCCGGAGGCGTGATGTGGGCGTAAAGCATCGACTTGACATTCTTGGGATTGCCAATCCCATCATTCATTAAATCCCAGTTTAATGCATCGGTTCGCGCATCGGGGTGACAGGTCGCACAACTCAGCCAATTCTGAAAACAGAGCGCCGAGTCATTAAAGAACATTTCCCCGAGACGCTCGGGTGTAACCTCCTGTTCCTTCCCCAGCTGTAGCAATTCACTCTCGGTCTGCCAATCCGATGTAAACCGAACGACTTCGACTGCGTCAGAAAAATAGTTGCCAACATAAATGACATCCCCATTCACCAACAAGGATCGAGGTCCAACGCCCTTCAGTTTGACACGTTTTCGCATCCCGGAAAGGAATGACAAATCATTGTGTGCATGTAGATGGGCTTCACCCTCAGGCAAAGAAGACTGAGAACGAATCTTTGATGTCAGGGCAGGCAAGTCAATGAGGGACAACTCTTGATTTCCAGCAGAGGAGACGACCAAGGTCTTTCCATCTTCCGAGAAACCAATGGCCCACGGATTGGCAAACCCTTGATCAATATCGTCCAACAAGACGGTGTATTCGAGTGTCTGGCTAGCGACGTCGATGACACTGAGCGCATTGGTGGAAACCCATCCCCTTTCAAGCTGAGTGGTCGGCACATGAAAACGAGCCATCAAATGGGTTGCGAACACCTTCTTTCCATCCGGCGAGATTTCCATTCCCCGAATGCCTTCGGCACCATTGACCAAAGGAAGCGTCTTGACTTCTTGGGTTTCGGTGTTGATCACGGAGACTTTTGAGGCAACGTATTCAATGTCCGCGCGACCGTCTGGAATATGGTTCGCGACAAACAGCAGCTTGCCGTCCGGTGTGATCGATGCCACGATTGGCTCTCGCAAAACGGCAATTCTCGCCATCGTCTCGCCTGATTCCAAATCGATCATCGACACGTCGTCGTCGAACCGATTGCAGACGTACAGCCGTTTTCCGTCAGGCGACACGATGGGTGACATTGGGGTGTGGCCCGTTTTGATCTCACCGACCAGCGAGCCCGAGTTGGCAATCCAAACACGCCCTTGATGACCTCCACCGGCGACATACAGCGTCTTGCCATCGCCCGACATCACCATGTCGGTTGGTTCTCCGGGCAAGTCCAATGCGCGGACAACCTGCTGTTCCTTCAGATCAAAATCGATCAGTTGCTTTCCCGTGGAAGCGAGAATATGGAGCGTTTTCCCATCCCGAGAAAGCAACAAATCGCTCGGCGATAGATAATCTTGGGCCGCAGACAAAGATGCCGCAAACAAAGACACCGCAAACAAAGACACAGTGAAACACAAAGCTATCACAGAGATGGCCGCTATCTTCATGTTTTCGGATCAGTGGGGAGGGCGGTTTTGCGTCTTGGCATTGCGGGATGGAGCACAGCCTTGCGGTTGACCAAAACGGATGGATCAGCAGCAAACAAAAGTCGGAACTTCATCCACAGCATACCGATCGATCATGGTTCGATGATCACACGGAAGCCGACGTTGAAAACCTTTTGGTGGGATTGGTAGGGCAGGCGATAGGAAGTGGTCGCCCGATGAGGTCGATCACACCATGAACCGCCCCGTGCAACTTTTCTCGTTTGCAGATTCAGGGCGTTTCGACCGTCGCCGGCCAGGTAGGGATACGCATTATAGTCGGATCGAGTCCATTCGGCCACGTTTCCATGCATGTCATAGAGTCCCCACGGATTGGGTGAGAACTGACCGGTTCCTTGGGGCGTCAGGATGCCATCATCAAAGCTTCGGTCACGCGGCACAAAGTCGGTTGTCGGTGATCGCCGGCTTACCGGAATGGGTTGCGGATCGACGCCCTGAACAGCGAGTAAGCCAATGGAATCGTCCGCAAGGTTGGCGTGGTTTTCGAAGCCCGCTTCGCCAAAATGGAAAGGCTTGTCACTGCCGGCTCGTGCGGCCCATTCCCATTGTGACTCGGTAGGGAGCGAAATTTTCAGGCCCGTTTTCTGCGATGCCCACTGACAATAGGCCATCGCTTCTTGCCAGCTGATACGGATCACCGGCATCTCTGGCTTGTTGGCCGGATACCCGGGGTAAATATGATCTTTCCATTGTTGGTCAATGGCGCCGCTGTCGTGCTTGGGATCAAAACGCCCGTATTGTTCGTTCGTAATTTCCTTGACCGACATCCAAAACGGCTTGTCAATTTCGACAATACTTTGAGGAACTTCGTCAGCTGCGCCTGTCAGTGATCCCATGACAAAACGTCCAGCGGGAATCTTGGCGAAGCTAAACGTTTGCCCGTCGATCTCCTCCTCGCGTGTCGCTGTGGCCAATTTCCGGACCATGGCTTCGCTGAGCGGCCATCCCTGCAATGGAAGGGGTTTGTGTTCCACCTTTTCTTCGGTTGGCATCACAAAGTCCGGGCGCACGATGGGATCTTGCGGCATCCACTCAATGTTATCGTCGATACAGGCAAACGAGTGCTTCATTTCAATGGTTCTGTCTGCTTGTACCCTTGTCTCTTCGGCGCTGTCTCGTTGTTGCATCCAAGTTGCGTAATACGGAACATTCAAATCGATCCAGGTCACGAGCCGATTCCAGCCGTCTTCATCCATTTTCACTCCATGATGTCCCTTTTCCAACATTTGGATGAGCTCGCTGGTGGACGCATGGTATTCCATGGGGCGGAGCAAATGCATGTCGCTTTCCGGTCCAGGGCGACGCACATAGGGATGAAGCGCAT
This sequence comes from Novipirellula artificiosorum, assembly GCF_007860135.1. Classification (NCBI taxonomy): domain Bacteria; kingdom Pseudomonadati; phylum Planctomycetota; class Planctomycetia; order Pirellulales; family Pirellulaceae; genus Novipirellula; species Novipirellula artificiosorum. Next base: position 615,519 of record NZ_SJPV01000003.1, on the reverse strand, counting down.
GATACGAGTTTGCGAATCCTGCATGCCCGGGCGAGTTGTCTTTGAAATCAGGTCGATCGCTTTCGGTTCCGTCATGACATCCGACACAGTAGCGATCGAGCATGGGTTGGACTTCACGCTGGAAACCAAACCCATAAGGTCTTTCGATTCCAGCCCAAGGGGTCAGTTTCTGTGGCATTTTTCGAGCGGCCAGCGCCATGCGTTCGGGTGGCGGAGTGCGAGTCGACTCGTGACAACCGACACAGGAAAGGCGTTCGCCAGGCATCGCGGCAAGCCAACTGCGCATGAGCTGAAGCGCTCTTCCGTTTTCGTCCAATGGCTGAATGGAGATCGGCATACTGTGAGGTATCGAGATCATCGCCGAGCCATCTTCCTCGACCGGCACGGTTCCTAAGATACGCTTCGTATCCCAACCCCCTTCGACAGCCAGCGTAGCATGGCCTCCATGCAATCGGTACGCATAACCATAGTTAAACAATCGCAACGACTTCACGGTGCCGCGCGGAATATCCTGTAAGCCGGGCCCTGCGTAGATGTCTTGAATGAAAAGGGTGGCATCTTCCGCTTCAAAGTCGCGGCGATCTGGAATGACCGGAGGCCGCTCACGTTTCTTCAGCGGAATCGGCTCAAACAAATACTTCCGATCGCTGGCCAACTTGACCATGTTGTCAAAGCGGTCCACCAGATAAAGTGACCACTGCTCCGAGGGATTCAGCTGACCTGAAACCAGGAAATAGTTTTCGCTCAAAGGATAGGGATGCAGAAAACGCGGCCACTTGTCCTTCATGTATTGGTCGATGATGACCGGCTCGACCTTCTTGCCATAGCCAGGAATCCGCTGGATCACGCCATCGGCCTCAAACTCGCCTTTTGCCGTGTCAAAGACGATCAACTCGCCAGCACGGGAAACGCCGTGGTGTCCTGAGCAAATCGCAGCGAATTGCGATGTTTTCCCCGGGATCTGCTTGGCGTAGAACATCGTGTTGGGCCAAAACGAGTTGGACCCGTAGATGCTGCGCAGGTTGGTCCCATCGGGATTCATCTGCATCAGGATACGAGTGAAGTAGTGCGCGTTGTCGGTGTATTCCCAGCGGCAGAATAGGATCCGTCCGTTCTCCATGACCCAGGGATACCAATCGTTTTCTTGATCAAACGTGATTTGCCGCATCCCCGTTCCGTCAGAATCGATTTCAAACAGGTTGCCGACATAGTCGTTGCCACTCACGCAGGGAACCGCATTGAGAGGCGTTGTGGTGCAGAACAGCAGCTTGCCGCTTGGTAGATACGTGGCGCTATAATGATCGATCTCGGGCATGACGGGTGTGATCCGTCGCTCGCCTGTCCCGTCGATGTTGATCTCATGGATTTGCTGCGTATTGCTCTCGGTGTCAATTCCCGTGAACAGCAGCTTGTCGGCATCGTAGTGCAAGCACAGGTCCATCACGCATTGGCGTTTGTCCGATGGCTGAAAAACGGTTTCAAATGTCTTGCTTTTTAGATCCAGAATTCGAATCTCATCTTCAAAGCTGGGCTGTCTTTCCTCCCCTCGGCTGCGCAAGTAGTTGGCATTTCCTTGCCAATTCGCAGGCATGCCGTCATTTTTGCTGGCTCGGAACAGAACTTGATCAAAGTCAACCTCTGGGTTGTTGACGACCAACGCCTCATAACGCAACGCTTCAACGTCGGAATCAGAAGCCTTCTCCTTTTTCAGTCGAGCAAGTTGCTGGAGGTATTGGGAAGCAGGATACGATGCATGTTGGCTGCCCAAGAATTCAATCGCTCGTTCTGCGTATTCAATCTTCTTTGCGACGGGCGTGAAGACATAGTCGAGGTCCGCCGGCGTGATAAAGACGTCCGCACTACCTGCTCTTTTCTGATTCTTTTTGGGTTTGTTTTCGACCTGAATCTCAAACACGTTGCTGCCTTGATGCAAAGGAAGCGAATAGAACGTGTCTTGGATGGGCTGCAGCAGCTTTCCGTTGAGCCGCAATTTGACTGGGCCGCTGACGTTAAAGCCTTGCGTGTAGTCCTGATCGGCAATCAGGTCACCGACCAGAAAAAGATCACCGTCACCGAGGCTTGCTCGATACATTCGGCTGATTTGCACGCGATCATCGATCTGCCAAATTTCAGGTCGCTCCGCCGCTTTAGCAAGGCTGCCGGTCCAGTCTTGAACATGAGCGGGATCGCCCACATAGACAGCACCCAAGTGGCAAGTCTGAGCACATAGCGACGAACCACCCAGTAACAGTAGTGCGAGCACCAACAGCTTTCGAGCATGCATTCTTCTAATCCTTCGCCAGGCGTTCTAACAACTTTGAATTATCTCCAACCCATCACCTTCCGGCTAGGGAGGTCGTGCAGGCTAGCATCACCCTGCTGCAGCATTGTCCCGATTCAACTTTAGGGTGGGTGCTGTAGCGGAAGTCGTGCAAGACTTTCGACGATTCACGCAGTAGACCGAAACTCTTGGCAAGTTTCGCTACCCTAATTTTGAAAGCTGACAAAAAAAGACGAGTGGGAGGGTGTTGTCCTTTATAACTCGCCTCTTCGAGATTCACGATTCTACGACAGATCGCGATAGAGCTCAAAGGCTTGGTCCGGTGTCAAACCATCATGAACCACACCGCGAACGGCCTTGATCATGCTGATCGGGTTTTCTGATTGAAAGACATTCCGTCCCATGTCAACGCCCGCAGCTCCTTCGTTGATTGCACAATAGGCAAGCTTCAGCGCGTCGTGTTCTTCCAATTTCTTGCCGCCAGCGATCACGATCGGAACGGGACATGCCGAGGTGACCTTTTCGAAATCTTTCTCGCAGTAATAAGTTTTGACGAACGTTGCGCCGTTTTCGGCACAAACACGCGTCGCCATTCCAAGGTAACGAGCATCTCGCACCAACTCCTTTCCAACGGCGGTCACGCCAAGAGTCGGAATGCCGTAACGGTTGCCCATGTCAGCGGTGCGGACCAGGTTTTCGATCGTTTTGGCTTCATACTGCCCGCCAATCGAGACCATGATCGCGAGAGCGGACGCATTCATGCGAATGGCGTCGTCGATCCCGAGGATGCATTCGTCGTTGAGCTCATTCAGCACCGTCGTACCGGCAGAAAAACGAAGCGAGATCGGCTTGTTCACTTGCGGGGGAATGCAACTTCGTAAAACGCCGCGGCTACACATCAGACAGTCAGCGTATTCGACCAACGGCAAAATACCCAAGTCAATCCGTTCCAATCCCGACGTTGGCCCCATGATATACCCATGATCAAACGCCAGCATCACGGTATGGCCACTGCGGGGGTTAAAGATTCGCCCCATGCGATCTTTGATTCCCCAATCGACGTGGTCAAGTCCTTTCAAGAAGAACGAGTCCTTCTTCACAGGGACACCAATTCCGTAATCATCTGCCTCGAGGTTACCGGTAGCTTCAGGCATAATCTCTCCTTTATGTGTTTAGGTTGATGCGGTGAATCCGCGTGCAAAAGCGTCAAACATGCAGGCGGTTGACACGGCGCCTGCGTCCAAGTGTCCGATGACTCGCTCGCCAAGATTTCGAGCGCGTCCAAATTTTGCGACCATGTCTTTTGTGCTCTCCGCTCCGGTTGCAGCCGCTTTTGCAGCCGCTTGGAGCATCGCCGGAATCCCGTTTTCCGCATTGGCAGGCATCGCGTCGACCGCTGGCTGCAAGGCATCGATCATCGTCTTGTCACCAATGGATGCCTTGGTCTGTTCTTTCACTTTTTTAAGACCCGCCGAAAACATCGAAGCGGTTTCCGCAGCGTTCAAAGACTCACCCTTAACGCCATCGCTCATGCCCAGGAAGAAAGCACCGATCAGCGTGCTGGTTGATCCACAGGACTCCGTCATGGCCGCAAAGCCCATGTCGCCAAGTACCTTCTTGAGTTCCGTTCCCTGCTGTGCGACACGGTCAACCGCCGTCATCGCACTGACGATCGCCGTACCATGGTCGCCGTCACCCGTCTCAGCATCCAAACCCGAGAACTCATCGGCTCGCTCTTTCAGGGAGACGAGTGCGGTCGCCGTCATTTTCGCTAGTCGTTGGCAATCGAATGAAGCCATCAATCCATTCCTTAAGCAGTTCGTATGAAGTAGGTTCTTGAAAACGAGCGGTCAACAAGTGCCGGATTCGTGGCACAGTCTGCTAGTCTGCACCACGATCTCTGTTGTCCGTTCCTTCCTTATCGCACGGTCCAGTAAGGCGTATCGCAGGGGGCCTTCAGTAGTGGAACATGGTCTGCGTCCAGCTTGCACAGGATCATTTGGAATCCGGCCATCTCCTGCACCGTGAGAATTTCGTCGACCAAGCCGGAGATAACTTCGATGCCCTGAGCCTCCAAGACTCGATAGGCTTTGCGGAAAATCAAATTCATTTCCATGAGCGTCGTTGCCCCAACCCCGTTGATAATCAACATGGTCTTGTCGCCAGCCTTTGCATCGACAGCCGAAATCAACGGCTCGATCATTCTTTGAGCGGTCTCGTCGGCCGAGAGAATTTTCGTCCGTCCTCCGCCAGCTTCACCATGTTGGCCCATGCCAATTTCCATCTCGTCGTCAGGCAGCTCGGAGATAGCTTGTCCATTTTGCGGATGGGTGGCTCCCGTCATCGCAACCGCCAGCGTTGCCATTTGCTTGTTGAATCGCTCCGCGATCTCGAGCACCTCATCGAGCGACTTGCCCGCCTCGGCCGCAGCACCCGCGACTTTGAAAAGGGGAACGCATCCCGCCAACCCGCGGCGGTCTTCATCCGGGGTGTCGAGCCCAGCGCTGATATCCTCGTGAGTCAGCAGCATGCGGACGTTCAACCCTTCTCGTTTCGCAAGTTCCATTGCCATGTTCGCACTCATCACGTCACCGGCGTGGTTCAGCACGACGAGCAGAATTCCTGCCTCTCGGTTGAAGGTCTTGAGTGCCTCGAGCAACTTCGGTGCACCCGGCGCTGCAAAAATGTCACCAACGACGCTGGCATCGAGCATGCCTTCGCCAACAAATCCGCTCAGTGCCGGTTCGTGCCCGGCGCCGCCAAGAGTGACCAAAGCAACCTTGTCCTTGGATTTGGGATGGGTCCGCACCACGATCTTCTCCGACATCAAGCTGACTTTGTCGGCATAAGCGAGCGTGTAGCCTTCGAGCAGCTCCGCGGCAATGTTTTCGGGATCGTTGAGGAACTTTTTCATTATCAATTTTTGAGTGGTCATGATTCGCTATCCGTTCTTCTTGATTAGGAATTCGACTCTTCGATTTGAAGAAACTCGATTGGCGCGCCTTCTTCGATCACGAACGCTACCGTCACACCTTCCATCGGAGTGAATGGATCAAGCAGCATTTCCGCGTCTTTCAATTCCGCAGCCAAGTCGTCGACTCGATACGCGATGTGCGGCATCGTCTTTAACATTTCGGGCATTCCACTTTGATCCTCAAACCGAAGCCACTCAATTCGATTGGGGCTCTGGTCGGGATCGGAAACATGGACTCCCGCCTCTTCCAGATAGGCCATGCCTTCGATGACACGATCGGTTGGGATGCCGATGTGATGTAACGTTCGCACAATTCTTCTCCTCGTGATGATCATTGATCCGAGCAGCATTCGAATGGCTGCCCGTGCAGAACCCTTGCCCCGATCGCCTTGAAAGGAATGCAGGCAACCGTTTCGCAATCGATTCTTAAAAAACAACAGACTTATTGGTGAACTCGAGCGCATCACCGTAGTGAGGCGACGCGTACTCCGAAACGATTGCTCCGTCTGGGCCAGCAATCATAAAGTGCCGAGCCTCAAGACGGTTGAGTGATCCCATTTCGCCTTGTTTCAGCGGTGTGCAATGCAAGGCAGTGATCCCGCCTGCCTTCAACTGGCTTTGGGGAAGCTCGATCGGTAAATCCTTGGTCGCCTCATCGTCGCCAAATGTGTAAACCATGCCGTGACGTACATGCCATGTTTCCATTTTTGCCGGGCCTTCTGGAACAGGTCGGTGGCAATGTTCGACGATCATTTGGCCGGGCAGCAAAAAGATCTCATGAGCAAAGTACATGTGCTCGGTGTTGTTGACCCAGAAAACACCGCCCATGCCGACATTCAGGAAGTCGTCTTGAGCGAAATCACTGGTCCAAAACTGGTCGGTTCGCAAGATGGGCGAAATCGGGTAACCAAAACGATCCATCATCTCATAGTAAGCCGCGAAAGCTTTGTCTTTGTTGAAGACGCCGTCGTCGTAGAAGTCATTGCGAGTGTAACTCTTGCGTTCACCGCCGGCCGCCCAAGTTCCGGCCGCTAAGGTGCCGGCCACAGCGCTCGATGTTTTCAGAAGGGTTCGACGGTTGACTGAGTTGGATTCGCTCATCGTTGGGCTCACTCTTTCAGGCTGGTGCGGGTCAGAAAAACGCTCCGCAGCAAACTGCAACGGCCGTTTGCCATATGGGACGCTGTTTCATATATACTATTTCTCAAAAGGAAGGTCAAGCTTTGCGGGCTCCAAAATATGGCCCCCTGTCCAAGGGAATTCAGCCGATTAGATTGCACAAAGCTGCTTTTTCAGCCAGCCTCGTCATCGCAACGCTCATGACTTACGGGGCGTTTCCACGGAGCGTTCTACATATAGAATGACCGTGGCGACTTGGTTGAGCCGCGGCTGAACCCCAAAAAACTTTGAGAAAAATAGATGCAGGAAGACTCCCGATACCAGGTTCCGAGCCTCGAACGTGCGCTGGTGATTCTGGAACGCTTGCTCGACCACCCCGATGGTTTGACGCTCGCTGAACTGACGACGGACCTAAACGTCCCAAAGAACAGTGTTTTTCGCATCACCAACACGCTGTTGGCACATGGATACTTGAACCGGGACGCGAACGCGAAACGCTTTTCGCTCAGTCGAAAGTTGCTGGTGATGGGGCAATTGAGCTTGGCGGATAAGCCGATCGTGCCCGCGGCGATCGATATCATGCAGGAGTGCCGTGATGAGGTACAAGAGACCGTGCTGATTGGAACACTCGTCGAATCCGAATTTGTGGTCATGGAACAAGTTCTCGGCTCCCACCCCTTTAAATTCTCCATCGACTTGGGCGTGCGCTTAGAGATTCATGTCTCCGCGCCAGGCAAAGCGATGTTGGCTTACCTAACGGAGCGTGAACTCGCGAAATCGCTCAAAGACTATCGCTTTGTCCGTTACAACGAGCAAACCATTACATCCAAGCGAGGCTTGATGGAAGAACTGCGTGGCATCCGCGAATGTGGATTTGGTTTGGATCGCGGCGAACAATTGCACGGGATTCACTGTGTCAGTGCGCCCATCTTTAATCGCCACCAACGTCCCGTTGCCGCGATCTGGATTACCGGACCCGAGGATCGCATTCCCAAAGAAGCATTCCCCGACCTGGGGCGAACGATGCGATCCTACGCAGACCAAATCTCAGAGCGACTGCTTTAAGGTTTCACAACTTTGCGTAACAGCCATAAAGCCTCTACCATGGGTTAGCCCGGATGATTCACGTAGGCCGGCAACAAGGTTGGGTTTTGGAACCCGTGCGTTAACTTTGAAAGAAAAGAGGGCTCCTCGGACGAATTAGTGGGTGAAAACCATCGAAAATTGGGCACTCGGGATCGGTGATTTGGAGTGCCTTTGCCGGTGCTCAAACACTCGCTCGGCGCTCCGCGGTAGGGGCTCATCCAACCCATTTGGCTCTCCCACGCAATGGGTGGGTAGCTTTTTGCCATCTTCATTCCGATCCCCCGGTTTTTTAAGGCATTTCAGGGCAGAAAGAAGGTGTTCAGCGTCATTCCATCTCGAAGCCCAAAAAGAAACCCCGGAAAGACACGCTCGTTCGACCCTTTCCCAGCGAGAAACTCTGGCTCATCCGGCGGAAGCGTGCGCAGGAGGTTTTCGAGGCATCTCTCCGGTGTCCCATCATTGCTGGCAGGAGCTATTTTCACTTGTTTATCGTGCAGTTTCCGGGAGAAACGGAGTGGAGCTCTGCAGAGGTGCAACTTGACAAGGGATATCCCGGTCGACGGTGCGCCAAGGGTGCTACCGGTTCCCGGCGGACGACCGTCCGTTGGGGACTCTTTTCTAAGAGATCATTGGACACCGGAGCCATACCTCCAAAAAACCTCGAGTCTGGGTTCCGCGCGCTTCCGTCGGATGAGCCGAAACTCTCCCCTTCCTGGCCCAGTTATCTCTCGGTAGGTTGCTCCGCAGCAGAGCCTGCCTTCTGTTTGACTGGGCAATCCTCAATAGGAAGGAGAGCAGACATCCAATTGTTTGCAGTGACATGTGGCAGGCGTACTTGAAAGTGATTGCCAAGACGCTCCGCAAGAAACGCGAATTGCTGCTGAACTGGTTTCGAGCCGGAGGGACGTTGTCATCCGGTGTTGTAGAAGGCTTTAACAACAAGCTAAAACTGATTACCAGAAAATCCTACGGTTTTCGCACCCAAGAAGCTTACGAAGCAGCGCTCTATCACAACCTTGGCGCGCTGCCTGAGCCAAAATTCACCCACAGATTCTTCTAAGGAAGCGAAAAGAGAAACCGATGCTGAGAGCTGTCGAATTCAAGTCTGTCTGTTACATGACCCTGGCCCTGTTGGTGTCAGCAGCGTCCACCACAGTCGCTCATACCGAGGAAACAAAGCAACCACTCGCACGGCAAGTCAAACGAGGCTTGCCCTTGCAAGTCCAGCAGGCATTCGGATTCGAGGACGCCCGCCTCTGGAGTGGCGGTACCCCCGTCACGTCCCCGCGAAGATCCGGCGCCGCAATGAAGTGGGAAAAGCATACCAAGAACCCGACGTTGGAATGCCGCCTTTCCCCCTTCGATCTGTCCGCCTTCAATGTCATGTCTTTCTGGCTCCATTCCAATCAAGCCGGTGATGCCACCTTCATGGTGATTTTGCCTTCAACTCGCGAGAAGGGGACGAACTCGTACTACTCCAATAAGATCACCGTCGACTGGGAGGGTTGGAAGAAGATCAACCTTCACTTCCGCTCCTTCGGTAAGGCACGCGAGCCCAAGGGCTGGGACCACATTGACAGCATCCGCTTCGCCGCAAGCGGTTGGGACCAGGAGCCAACCGACGAGCCCGTCTGGGTCCTCGACGAACTCGATTTCGAGTACACCACGGAACCCTATCGCCCCATGGTCGCGGCGAAAAAATACGTGCCCGAGCCAGACCGCAGCGACTACCTGGACCACCTACGTCCAGGCCACCCCCGCTTGATTCTGCTGGACGAAGACTTGCCTCAACTGCGTCAGTTCATCGAATCGGACGAGCGAGGGAAAGCCTGGTACCGCCGTGCCAAGGAAAGCGCCGAACGCCTCTACAAACTCCCGGTCCGAAAACACGAACTCCCCGACGGCCGTCGCCTGCTGTCGATCTCCAGAGACGTCGTCAATCGCATCTACCACTGGGGCTTCTTCTATCGCATCGAAGGCGACAAGAAATGGCTCGATCGGGCCTGTCAGGAATTGGAGGCGGTGGTCGCCTTCCCCGATTGGAATCCCAACCACTACCTCGACACCGCTGAAATGATGCATGCCGTCGCCATCGGCTATGACTGGTTCTATCCGGGGCTGACCGAGCAGCAGCGAAAAACCATCCGCGACGGCCTGTATCACCACGGTCTGCGACTCTCTTACGCCGCATACATGGGGCTCGAGGCCGAAGGCACGCAGAGTTGGCGGCATGTGACGAATAACTGGAATTTCGTCTGCAATGGTGGTACCGGCCTGGCCGCCATGGCCTTACTCGATGAAATGCCCGATCTGTGCACCGAGATTCTCGACCAGGGCTTTCAGTACATCCAAATCCCCTTGGAACATTTCGAACCCGATGGAGCCTGGTGGGAAGGAGTCGGATACTGGGGCTACTCCATGCGATACCTCGTGCCCTACCTCCGCGGACTCGAAACAGCCTTCGGAACCGATTTCGGATTCATCCACTCGCTGCAGGGAACCGGGTTTGCCCAGGCAGGCGACTTCCCCGTCTACCTCGTCAGCCCCCTTGGAGGAATCTACAACTTTGCCGACTCTGGATCCGGAGGCGGTAAGTACAAGCATTCCCAGCTATTCTATCTTGCCAGCCGCTTTCAGAACCCGCTCTACCAGTACTTCCAGGAGCAACAAACGTCTGGCGGATTGGAAGATCTGCTGTACTACGAACCTCTTGAAACGAAAACGACGATCCGTGATATCCCGCTCGACAAATACTTCCGTGGCACGGAAGTAGCAACCCTGCGCAGCAGTTGGACGGATCGCGACGCCGCATTCGTTGGTATCAAGTGCGGTCGGAACGGAATCGCCCATGCCCATCAAGACCTCGGCAGCTTCATCTTCTACGCCCTCGGCGAAGAATGGCTGATCGACCTGGGCACGGAACATCAGACCTACCTCAGCCACCAACACCATCTGTCCCGATCCGAGTTCTATCGCATCCGTGAGGAAGGACACAACACGCTCGTCTTCAATCCCGGCCCCGGGTACTCCCAGGGTTCGAAGGCGACTGCCAAGATCGAACGTTTTGAAACTTCGCCAGACGACGTCTTCGCCATCGCCGACTTGACCGACGCCTACCGCCAACACGCCACGTCCGTGAAACGGGGTTACAGACTGTTCGATGACCGGACCACGTTCCTGATCCAAGACGAATTCACGGCAAAGAAAAAAAGCGACGTCTGGTGGTTTGCCCACGGAGCAGCCGGCACCGATTACTCCCTCGACGATTCGGGTAAGGTTGTCACCCTTCGACGAGGCAACCAGCGCTGCCAAGCCCGTTTGCTGTCACCCGCCGGCGCGAAGTTTCAGGTCATGGACGCAGCTCCGCTGCCGACCTCCCCAAACCCCAACATCCAGGAAACAAACGACGGCATGAAGAAGCTGGCCGTCCATCTGGAGGATACTCAAAGGGAAACGATTGCCATCTTGTTTGTCCCCCAGATGGACGAGAAGACGCCCAAGGAGATTGGGGCCACCCCATCGCCGCTCGAGGATTGGAAATTGCAGCACAAGTAAAAAAGGGGGGGCTAACGAATGCTGACGGATTTGTATTCTCTGATATGCCGCAGGCATTTCAGCCATTAGGCCCCGGTCGCGGTAGCGCACCGGGGGACACCATCCCGCCCGCACAACGCCGATCCCAACTCAGCCGCTCATGGCAGGCTGTGATTTCACGCTCGCCAATCCGTCTGCTTTCCATGCCGTGTAGCCACCCGTCAGGTTGACGATGCTCCGGAATCCAGCGGCTTGCAACACGCTGGCGCCAATTGCCGATCTTGCACCGCTGCGGCATTGGATAACCAGCTTCTCGTCGCGTGGCAGTTCGCCGAGCGTCTGAGGCAGTCGACCCAGGAAGTGGTGCTCGGCCTGTTCGATGTGACCTTCATTCCATTCTTCGTTGGAGCGGACGTCAATCAACTTCACCTCACCCGCTTCAATCGATGCAGCGAGGTCTGCGGGCGTTCCCGTTGCATAGACTTCGCTAGCCAATCCGGATTGGCGTACCGCGGTCGCATCAAAGCCGCCTTTGATTTCTTCGATACCGATCTTGTGTAGCAGCCTTGCCGCTTCCTCCAACTGTTCCGGTTCGCAGACCAGGTACGTCGGCCGATCGTAGTCCACCAACCACCCCGCCCACGCGGACAACATGCCTAGCGGAAGGTTGATCGTGCCGGGAACATGCGCTTTGGCGAACTCCGGTGATGGCCTCAAGTCAATGACCGTCCCGGAACTCAACGCATCTGCGAGCTTGCCGGAATCGAGCATCTTGTGATGATGGTTGGCGCCTAGAATCAAGGGTCCTTCTTTATTGACTCGCTTCATCACCGCAAAGTACTTCGGGGCTTCCGGCTGATCAGCCAGGATGTAGCGAACGAATGCTTCTTCGTCCGTGAACTGAAGTGCCGGGTTGAACAACTTTTCATAGCCCGCGGTCGACGAAGGAATCGCGCCGAGACCTTTGCCGCAAGCACTCCCCGCACCGTGCGCTGGCCAAACCTGTAGATAGTCCGGTAAGGACTTGAATCGCTCGGCCGACTTAAACAAGTCGCGAGCACCCGGCTCGGCCGTTCCCTTCAAGCCAGCCGCTTCCTCGAGCAGGTCAGGGCGCCCGATCGAACCGACGAAAATGAAGTCACCCGAAAAGATCCCCATTGGCTTGTCCGCGCCACCGCCTTGGTCGGTCAGCAGAAACGAAATGCTTTCGGGAGTGTGACCCGGCGTGTGCATGACGTCGAACCGAATGTTGCCGATCATGAAGTGATCGCCGTCGTGCACTAGTTCGCTGTCGTAGTCGTCCACGTAGTGGTATTTCCAGTCGGCCGGTCCTTCATCGGATAGGTACAGCTTTGCACCCACGCGATCGGCAAGTTCACGCGCGCCGGAAACGTAGTCGGCATGAATGTGAGTTTCCGCAACCGCGACCAACTTCACTCCTTCACGCTCGGCCATCTCGAGGTACTGTTCCACATCACGACCTGGATCAACGACGATGGCAACCTTGGCACGCTGACAGCCAACCATGTAGGAAGCGTGGGCCAGTTTTTGATCATAGAAATACTTGAGCAACATGCTTTGTTTCCCTTTTTGAAAATGGAATTCCGTTACAAAACAACCGACTTGAAGATCACGAACATCGCAACCAAGACGACTGCGATGGAAAAGGTTTTTTGAAGCGTGGGGCCTTTCAATCGCTTAGCCACCAAGCCGCCAAGCCACATCCCAGCAAATCCACCGATCATGAATTGAATCGCAACGTCGATCGAAAGCGGATTGCCGCCGGCGACATGGGATGCCACGCCGCTGATGCTAACCAAGACGATGACAAACAGCGATGTGCCAACGGCTTGGTGGATCGCCATTCCGCTGAACAGCACCAATGCGGGAACAATGACAAACCCTCCGCCAACGCCGAACATGCCCGAAAGAACCCCTGTCATCAGGCCGACCAACACGAGCAGTCGAGCACACTTCGAAGTCAAGCGAAGTTTGCCGTCTTCGTCTCGTTGGCACGCGCTGCGGTCACGACCCGGCTCGCTTTCGGTGACGCAAACGCCGCTGGCCAGTGTTGGATCCTTTGCCTTCGACCACATCCGAGACGCGACAACAAGCATGAGAATCGCAAACAGAACCAGCAGAATTTGCTCGGGCACCAGCTTTGACAGGTATGCTCCGACCGGCGCCCCCATCATTCCGGCAACCGCGAACAGCAGCCCGGTGCGCAACTCCACTTCGCCGCGCCTCAGTCGTGGCAACGCTCCGAAAAGTGCAGTCCCACCAACCGACGCCAACGAGATCCCAACCGCTTCGCGTGGTGCAACGGACAACCCGTAAACGAGCAACGGAACAGCGAAAATCCCTCCGCCTCCGCCGGTTAATCCCAAGGCGAAGCCAACGATCGCCCCAAAGAAGATCGCTAGGCCGAACATGATCCGCCACCGCATTGATTCCATGGCATCTTGGCGATCAGGGACGCCATGGGGCACAAACCCGTGCTACCGGCGAACATCAAGCCAGCACCGACAAATCCAGAAAGCGCGACGAAGTAGGGGTGAACGAAGTAGCCCAGTACAACACCGAGCACGACTAGAAAGCCAGCCGTTATCTGAACTTGTTGCATTAAAGGAAACGCCTTCTTACCGCGAACAACCGGCAATCCCGCAGCAGCCCAAGCGGTCGTACCCCCTTCGACGTTGACAACATTCTCGATGCCGGCGTCGATGAATTTCTTGCAAGCCTGCGCCGATCGATTCCCACTGCGGCAGATCAAATAAATGGGTTCAGCGGATCCGTTACTGCGTGATCCTGCGACCTCGTTCGGATCAAGCGATTCAAGAGGCACGTTTTTTGCGCACTCGGCGTGAACCTCGCGAAACTCAGTTGGCATCCGGACGTCGATCAAATCCACTTCGCCCTCGGTTGCTTTGTCGGCCAATTGCTTCACATCAATCGTCTGCATTTCCTCTTCCCCATGTCAAATGTGTCACCGCAGCGAGAGGTTAGCACCTGGGCAATCTGCCGCGCTGGCAAAATGCTTCGCCGACCCACGACGGTTGGTTGGCTTCTGCTGTCGATGGTCTCTTTCAATAATATTTAGTTAATATATCGACACCTAACGAGATGTCAACCCGTTTTTTCGCCGCGAATATTTCCGGCAGATCGAAGGCCACGTTTCGCCCATCGATCCGGCGATTCCGATTGCACGCCGGACGATCAACCGTGGCACTGCGAATGACGAAAAAACACGTCACCTGCCGCCCGATGACGCTCCCGCGAATGGGCAAGAGCCTCTGCACTCAGGGACAAGGGAAAAGTGGCTCGTCGTCTCTTCGACCCAAGTTTGGTAGAATCCCGTCATTAAAATCGCTCATCCGGCGGAAGCGTGCGCAGGAGGTTTTCGAGGCATCTCTCCGGTGTCCAATCATTGCTGGCAGGAGCTATTTTCACTTGTTATCGTGCAGTTTCCGGGAGAAACGGAGTCGAGCTCTGCAGAGGTGCAACTTGACAAGGGATATCCCGGTCGACGGTGCGCCAAGGGTGCTACCGGTTCCCGGCCGACGACCGTCCGTCGGGGACTCTTTACTAAGAGATCATTGGACACCGGAGCCACTTTGACGCATAGCATTGGTTTTTTCCTGATCCTCGTGACATTCAAGAGCGTGCCAAATGAATAGATTGCAAAACACAATTGCAAGCGGACCGAGTCATGAACATTCGTCATGTTCAGACGGGTACAAAAAGAACACTCATTGCTGCTTGTATTTAAAATGCACCCCTCTACTTCTGCTGCTTTTTATCACGCCGGCATTCGCCCAGGATGTTGATTTTGGCAGTCCCGAACGCGTGAAACCCTTTGAAGGAACTTGGGGCATCCGAATATTGCTACCGACATCACAAGACCAAAAAGCCTTGGATGATTTTGATGTCCCTGCTTTCATTGACCAAGTCACTCAATTGAAATCGATCTCCTATGTAATGATCAACCTTCATAATGGACATTACGGAAGTTATCACAACGCGCCGCATCCAGAATTGCGGGCGGTGCTTGGCAGAAAGCACTTCCCAGACCGCGACCTTTTTGGCGAAGTGGCGGACGCTCTGGTAGACCATGACCTAAAAGTTCTTGTCTACTTTAGCTCTCCAGCATTTGATTGGGCAGAGAAGTACGTTCCAGATCGATCCATCAAGGCTGTTTGGGAGAAACATATCCAATCCCAATCGATGTCCCATTGGGATGCTGTGTCGAAGCTGATTGTGAAACACTATTCAGATCAATATAGAGGGAAGATCTCCGGTTGGTGGTTTGACCGAACAAAGAGAACGATAGCAAACGCCCCAACGACGGATGCGGAGTACCAAACCTTGGCAAGAGCTGCCCGCAGTGGGAACCCCAATTCGATCGTAGCTTTTCATTATCGTGTAGGCCCCGTAAATCGGGGAACTCGCTACTGCGACTATACCGCGGGGCACCCCCATCCGATGGCCTACTCAAAGGGCCCATGGGATAATGTGAACTTGAGAATGGTAACGGCGATTGAAAACGGGCCTTATATACAGGGCGCCTTTGTCAATGATCAAGCCAAGCCTACCGCGACACCTGATCAAGGCACTTTGGGTCACATTTTCATGCCATTTCAAAGGAATTGGAAAAACGGGGACCCCAATTTCCCTACAGACCAGGCACTAGATTGGATGACGCGGGTCGTAAATGCTGGGGGGTTTTATACATGGGCCGTCGCACGGAATGGAGGCCTGTTTGCTGAACCTCAATTTCAGCAGTTACTTGAGATGGATGCAGCCATGGAACAAGATGAGCGTTCAGTCCACGGTGATTAGCTGGATCGCGCCACTTTTGAGCGGAAACGTGCCAATCCAAGCACGTGGCGCAAGCGAGTCGATTTTGCCTCCAACCGCAATCGGCGAAGCGTAAACAGGACGCTGGCCTGACAAGCCGCCGATGACTGGCCGACCTCGATCGAAAAGCTGTTAAACTTGGCAAAACTTGGCAAGGTCGAAATGGCCTGCCGACGAATGCAACCTCCTCGCCCGCATGCCCTCGATTTTCCCCACAAAACACCATGAATCGTCCCTTGTCGCGACACGTTTCTTTCTGCGCGTTCACCTGTTGCTGGCTCTTATTGGGCCAAGCGTTGGCAGCCGACTCACCCAACGTCGTTTTGGTTTTGGCCGACGACCTGGGCTACGGCGATGTCCAGCCGCTCAACCGGGACTCCGCCATTCCCACCCCAGCTTTCAATCGCTTGGCTGCGGAGGGCATGACCTTTACAGACGCTCACACACCGTCAGCGGTGTGTACGCCGACGCGTTATGGTTTGTTGACGGGACGCTATTGTTGGCGGTCTCAATTGAAACGAGGTGTATTGAATGGCTATAGCGCACCTCTGATCGAAGCGGATCGGTCCACGATCGCAAGCGTGCTTTCCGCGGGCGGCTATCGAACGGCGATTGTTGGGAAATGGCACCTGGGTTTGGGGCTTGACGGAGGCGAAAAGAATCTTGATCTCAGCAAGCCTCTGTCGCACTATCCAGGCACGCTGGGTTTTGATTCCTCATTCGTGATCCCTGCGTCCCTCGATTTTCCTCCCTACGTCTATTTCCGCGATGGCCAAGCAACGACCACGGACACATTGGATCAAGATGCCCAGTCGTTTCCTCCCTATACGCGGAAGGGGCCTCGCGCAGTCGATTTTGATATGCAGGGTTGCCTTCGCCGTTTGACCGATGAAGCCATCGCGGTCATCCAGTCCATGCCTGGCTCGGACAAACCGGTGTTTCTGTACTTCCCCATGACAGCCCCCCATAAGCCCGTGCTTCCGGAGGACGGATTTATGGGCAAGACCGAGCTTGGGGCCTACGGGGATTTTGTCTGCCAGGTCGATGCCATGCTGGGTCGAATCTTGGAAGCGATGGATGACGCAAAGGTCGCCGACAACACGATCTTGATCGTAACCAGCGACAACGGTTCCTTCATGTACCGTATGGATGCCGATGTTCCGGATCACTTGGATGATGAATCCGTTCAGGGTTTTCATCCCGACAGCCATCGCGCCAACGCGGGCTGGCGAGGAACCAAAGCCGATATTTGGGAAGGCGGACACCGTGTTCCCTTTTTTGTACGACTACCGGATCAGGCCCATGCCGGAACAAGGGTTGAAAACGTCGTTGGACTTGTCGACCTATTGGCGACGCTCACAGATGAGCTGAACATTCTGGTTCCAGACGGTGCAGCGGAGGACTCGGTTAGCTTCGCCAGTTTGTTGAAAAACGGCGGTGCAGCTTTTGATCGCCCACCACTGATTTGTCATTCGGCCGGTGGCATGTTTGCGATCCGAGATGGCAAGTGGAAACTGGTCGCCGGAAATGGTAGCGGTGGACGGGAAAACCCCAAAGGTAAGCCGTTCGAGGAACCTTGGATGTTGTTCAATCTCCAACAGGATCCGGCAGAAACAACCAACGTTGCTGAGCAAAACCCCGAAGTCTTTCAACGTTTGAAAACCCAGCTTCTTGAAATCAAAGATTGATTCGTGTTGCGACCTTGGAGCCGGCATGCAAAAAGCGTCGACCACCGAGCTGGCTGGCTGGACAGCGCACTTCGTGGTCGATTTACTGCAATATGCCGAGTCAATCTCGGACTGAGCGGCAAGGCACTCGCCCAATACCGCTAAATCGAGGTCCACTTTTCGCCGCACGGCGCAAGCCGTCCGGTATCGAGGCCTCGCCAATTCCCTAGAAAAACCGGGCGGCTTGCGCCGCTCCGCTAAAACGGTAACTTATTTGTGAACGGTCCCTAAGTAATGGCCAACCAGTTCATCCGGATGCTCTGGATCCAGCATCCACCGCGGCGGGGGAACGAAGCCAGAGTTGTCGACATTGTAAGGCGTTATGGCATCTTTCGGCTGAAGTGCTCGGTGCTCGACGAGCTGTTGCGCCAATTTTTTGACACGCTCTGGATACTGAGCGGCCTGATCCGTCATTTCGTTCAGATCGTCAGACAAGTGAAAGAGATGCACTTGTTGATGTTCATCTTGAATTTGGCCAATGTCTCTCAATTGAGGCCCGTTGACCACCAACTTCCATTCATCGTCGATGACCGCCAAATGCTCCGAGGAGGGCCCGGATTGTCCGTGATAGGAAAACCAAGACCGGCTCTCGATCCTTTCACTTTTACCAAACAACACGGCGGACAAATCCACGCCATCCATCGGTTTCTCTGCGAGTTCCGAAATGGTTCTACCGGCCAGTGAAACCAAGGTCGGCAACAGATCGATGTAGCCACAGACCGCATCCGTTGATCGCCCTGCAGGGATTTTTCCGGGCCAACGAACACAGGCAGGAACCCGAGTGCCGCCCTCGAATACGGTGAGTTTTGCACCGCGGAGTGGATCATTGATGCCTCGCAACCCAGCCACGCCGCCGTTGTCACTGAAGAACCAGACGAGGGTGTTTTCGGATTCACCGGAAGCATCGATGGCACTCAAAATGCTGCCGATGCCTTCATCCATGCGACCGATCATCGCTTTGTAGATTTCTCGATTCTTCGCGTTGGGCTTATGCTTCCCATCTAAGTCACCGTACCGCTGAATCGCCTCGTCGGGCGCCTGGAAGGGTGAATGCGGAGCGTTGAAAGGCAAATAGCAAAAATACGGAGTATCCGAGGCTGCGGATTGCTTGATCCAGTTTGCCGCAGCGTCCGCAATCAGGTCCGTTGCATATCCCTCTTGGTCCGATGATTCATAGTCGAGGTGCCAATCACGGACGCCTTCACGCGTCAAATCGAAGTAGTCGATCGCACCGTTGTAGTGTCCATGAAAATGCGTGAAACCTCGAGCCAGGGGATGCCACTTCGCACGTCGATGCCCCAAATGCCACTTTCCGAAGACGCCACGATCCAGGTATCCAAGACGACCGAGCATCTCGGGCAGCGTCGTTTCGGAGACGGGTAGGCCAAAATCGCGATACGGTGGGATGACGGCACGGGCCAAGCCGAAGCGGATCGGATAGCGTCCCGTCATCAATCCGGCACGGGTAGGCGAACACATCGGCGCGACATAAAACCGATTCAGTTCAATCCCGTCGGCCGCGATGGAGTCGATATGAGGCGTCTTGAATTCGTCGTTGTGATAGCCGACCGAATTCCAGCCCAGGTCGTCTGCCAAGATCACCACGATGTTGGGAGGAGCGTCGTCAGCGTGTGCGGCGCATGCGAAACAGCCAAGTAGAAAACAACAAGGGATCAGCGTACGGAGCGGCATGGGATCAATAAGCGTGGAAGGAACGAAGGGGTCGAAGGCGTCGGATAGCTGCGTCAATCACTCGACGTTACGTTCGGCGAGGACCAACCTCGCATTCAGACGGTAGTTTCTTCGCAATCCTTATTTCAAGGCTCTTCATGCTATTTGGTGACGATTTCCATGATTGTTCAAGGCTGCGAATCGCTGACATCGTTTTCGGCCACGTCATAATCTGCAACGCTGACCGTTGTTCCGCTTTGCCCGATTACCGAAATCCAGCGATCCAGATCGCCACACATCGCGTCGACGCTCGGTTTGCTGTCGGTAAACAGACTTTCATTGCCTGTGTACCTAACGGATAGCTTACTAGGATCCTCTGCCGGTGCGAACAACACGTTGCCATCCGCAACGACGTACAGGCGGTCATGGTCTCCGGCCACCAACGTTCCGAGTACGTCTGTTTTGCCGCGAGTCCATTGTTTCGTGCCTGGATCGCGTTGGAAGTAAGCGGGCTGGCCATCTTCGCCTCGCATCAACACATGCACTCGGCCTCGTGCGTCAACGGTCATCGACCCTCCGTTTTGGTAACGAGTTCCTGGCGGGATGCGGAAAACCGCTACGCCTGGCGAATCGGCGTTGATGAATTGCTTTCCTAAAACACCGATGAGTACACCGTCATTGTTCAGCCACGTTTTCCCATGATCATCGCTGTAGGCGTAACACAGGTCGTGGCAGGTGCTGGCGACGGGCGTGTCACGCCAGCACCAAGTCAGGTGGCGACGTCCATCTCGCACGATCAAACCATGGGGATAGGCATTGACCGTACCGTTCCCGCCGGACCAATGTTTGTCGATCAACTTGCTGGCATCGAAATCATTGATCTGCCATTGTCCGTTTGCATATTCAAAGAAGTGAGAGTCCGCGCTGCCGGAACCCCCGTTGAGACGCAAGTAAAGCAGCAGACGATCGCCATCGCGAGTGAAACACGGGTACGTCACCGCTTCGATCGTCGGCCCGCCGAGATGGTCCTTGACGGGTTCAAACAAATCCGTGGTCCATGGGTGTAACATCGGATGGGTTGCCACTGACGTCTTGCTACGACGATAATGGAGCGTCGAGACATGATGATCAAAGGCAAGGTGAATCACGCCGTCGGCCGAAATCCCCATGGCGACCTTTTCGTGAGAGTCCCCAAACCCCTGAGATTTCGGTCCGGCCTTGCCTCGATCGATGTTCTCGGTGCGTTTGTAACCAGGCAGTGAGATCACTGACCATGCGCCCTTGGGCAACTGTCGCCGAGCCACGGATACCTGGCATTGGTCGTCCCAATAAGCGGCGTATTGCCAACCGTTGTGAGTCCAAAGCGAGCCAGGGCCAAAGTTCCATGTTGATCCTCGCTTGACGATATCCTTTGGCATTCCGTTTGTTGCTACGGTTGATACTCGGACATGCGGTCGTGGCTCGGGGGCATCAACGTCGCTAGAAACCCGATCATCGCTATCGGGATCGTTCGACATCAACACCTCGTTGCGGGAGGTTCCGTCACCGTGCTTTTCCGACCGACCAGTTTGTTGTGCCGGAGCAGACGGTGTGCTCCACAAGAGTGCAAGGGTTAAGAAGATTCGATACATGCGTGGGTGCCGATTAGCGGTTCCTTTCAGTCATGGCGATGGGGGGCTACAGCAAAAACTCACCCGGTAGCGTCTCAAGGATGCGGCGCAACTCGCGCCGCATCTCTTCAAGCTGTGTATTGTACGCGGCATCGTCAGCAAGGTTGTGTTGCTCGCCGGGGTCTACCGAAAGATCATAGAGTTGGTCGCGGTCAAAATAACCTGGCAGTGTCCCTGTGGATCTCGCCTCTGCATGGCCACCGCCTGGGATTGCCGTCAAATGGCTGAACGGCATTGATGGATCCTCGGTCACGATTTCGAGGTGCCGACGTCGTCGCTCTGCGTTCCACTTGTTGAGTAATCTTTCTCGCTGGTCCCGTGTCATGTTCTCAATGTGTTCGGGATAGCGTATCGCCATATACTTCCAATTGCCCTTGCGGACCCCCCGTGCAAACCCCAGCTCAAAGTAGAGCACTCGATCGGTGGGGGCAGGTTGTCCTTCAAGGTACGGAAGAAAGCTCTCACCATCGAAGTGGAACTCCGATGCGTCTACTTTTGCGAAATCGAGGATGGTCGGGGCAAAATCAACGATCGACACCAACGCGTCGCTGGTCGCTCCTACGGGGAACCCTCCCTTTCGCCAGACGATGCTTGGGTCATGCACGCCCCCTTGGTACAGCGTTCCTTTGGCGTTTTGCCCATGGTCACTGAAGAAAAAGAAGACGGTGTTGTCGAGTTGTCCGGTTGCTTCGAGCTTGTCGAGCAGCGCACCGACGGCGTCGTCAAGCCAAAGCATGTTTGCCGTGTCTGGGGTGACGGGAAGGCCGGCTGCGGTCAGACGATGTGCGATTTGTTCGCGTGAAGGCATCGCTGTGGGTGCCTTTTCGAGATACCCCACGGCAGCGATCTTTGGATCCGCGTTCCACGAGCGTTTTTCGTTCGTGGGGCCGTGTGGTACCGTGGTGGCGAAGTAAAGGAAGAACGGCTTGTTGCGTGGTTGGCCAATGAACTCAACGCCACCCTCAGTGATCCAATCCAAGTTCTGGACGGCCACATCGTGCAACCCCAGAAAATCAGGATTGTTGTGGTAAACGCGGTCGACCGAGTCAAATCCGGTGTTGCGAATCGCCTCACAGACACGATCGTGATTCCGAAGTAATTTTGCCGCATTTTCAGGTCGTCGTGCACTGGCATCAAAATCGGGAAAGGACTCCAGTCCATTCACTTCGACCACATGGTTCTTTCCGACCATGCCCGTCTCGTATCCCGCCTCTTGCAGCAATGCCTGCAGCGTCGTATCGCCCCCGACAATGTGCGTATTGAACTCAACGATTGACTGTCCTTCTCGCCGCGTCCTCGACGTGAACGGATTGTTTTTCGCACGACTGGCATAGTTTCCCGTCAGCACGTTGTAGCGACTTGGCGTACAGATGGGAGAACAGACGTGCTGCTCACGCATCACCGTTCCTTGGCGGGCCAACCGGTCAATATTCGGCGTTAGATTTCGACCTTCCCCTTGCGGCAAACAATTGAAGTGCTTCGGAAGCATGTCGTCTGCGATAAAGAAGACGATATTCGGAGGTCGATGCCCCTCGGCCGGTTGAATCGCCATAACGCCTTCGGCGAGCAGCGGAAGGTAGATTAGCGTGCTCAACAATACAGCGTAGGTTCGGTACATAAGGCCTGTGCCAGGTGGGAGGTGCGTTGGGATACGATGGTTCTGGTACAATGGTATCTTGTGAGGTTGCGGCGGGGACAGCAACCCCTGCCTGGCAGGTTGGAACATGTAAGTGTTTTGTACCGGAGCGAGAGTATGATGAACGACACGTTTACGTCAAACGAGATTCATGGCGGGACCAGTACGGAGGTATTGAAGCGGAGTTTTCTTGATAATCTCAGCTATCGCCAAGCAAAATTCCCTGCGGTTGCGACAACTTATGATCACTACATGGCGTTAGCGTACACGGTACGTGATCGTATCATGCAGCATTGGCTTCAATCCGCGAGTACGTACTACGAGCAATCGGTCCGTAGCTTGTGTTACTTGTCAGCCGAGTTTTTACTCGGGCCGCACCTGGGCAACAACCTCGTCAATCTGGGGATGGAGTCCGAAACGCGGCAGGCGATGCTGGAATTGGGTCTTGATCTCGATAGGCTACTGGCCGAAGAAGAGGAGCCTGGGCTAGGAAACGGTGGGTTGGGCCGGCTAGCAGCATGTTATTTGGATTCGCTCGCATCGCTTCAAATCCCCGCGATCGGCTACGGCATTCGATACGAATTCGGAATTTTCGATCAAGAGCTTAAGGATGGTTGGCAGGTCGAGCGAACCGACAAGTGGTTGCGATACGGCAATCCGTGGGAAGTGGCACGGCCCGAGATTACGTTTACGGTTGGCTTTGGTGGTTCGGTGCGCGAACAGGTCGACTCGGCAGGCAACTACCAGGTTGAGTGGGTTCCCGATCGGCACGTGATGGGAATGGCGTACGACACACTGATTGGCGGCTACGGTGTTCCCACCGCGAATCTATTGCGACTGTGGCAGGCGCAGGCATCGGAGTCCTTTGACTTCCAACTGTTCAACGTCGGTGATTATCAAGGTGCCGTGCTGGAAAAGATCGCCTCGGAGAATATTTCTAAGGTGCTCTATCCAAACGACGAAGCCTTACAGGGAAAAGTTTTGCGTTTGCAACAGCAGTACTTCTTCACGTCGTGCGCGCTTCAGGACATGATACGCATCTACCTGCAACGTAGTTCGCAGCTCGGAAATCTGCACGAGAAGTTCACCGTACAATTGAACGATACCCATCCGGCGATCGGAGTTGCTGAGCTGATGCGTTTGCTGATCGACCAGCACGCGATGCCCTGGGAGTTAGCATGGGAGATCACGCGTCGGACGTTTGCGTACACGAACCATACGCTGTTGCCCGAGGCTCTCGAACGATGGTCGGTGGAACTTTTGGGGCGTCTTTTGCCTCGCCATCTGCAGATCATTCTTGAGATCAATCGACGGCACTTGGAAGGGGTTCGGAAGCGGTATCCTGGGGACGAAGAGCGAGCGAGTCGATTGTCACTGATCGAGGAACAAGGCAGTCGTGCAGTGCGGATGGCACACTTGGCCTGTGTCGGGAGCTACTCGATTAACGGTGTTGCTGAATTACACTCGCGGTTGTTGCGGGACGAAGTGCTGCGAGATTTCCATGATTTGACTCCTGAGAAATTTCATAATGTGACCAACGGTGTGACGCCACGGCGATTCATGCTATTGGCGAATCCACGACTCTCCGCTCTGATCACCCACGCCATCGGTGATGGCTGGATTCGCGACCTTGATCAGTTGCATCGGCTCGAACCTCTGGCCGACGATGCAGCGTTTCGTGCCGAGTGGCGTGTCGTGAAGCGAGCCGTCAAAGAGGACCTGGCGGAAAAGGTCCAGCAGCGGACGGGAATTTCCGTTGACCCAGAGAGTCTATTTGATGTTCAGGTCAAGAGATTTCATGAGTACAAGCGGCAACATCTCAATCTGCTACATATTCTGAGCCTTTACTTTCAAATTAAGGATAACCCTGCCGCGGACGTCACGCCACGAACGTTCCTGTTTGCGGGCAAGGCGGCGCCCGGTTACCAGATGGCGAAGTTGATCATCAAGCTGATCAACTCGGTCGGAGAGGTCGTGAACGGAGACTCGGATGTGAACGGAAGATTGCGCGTGGCATTTTTCCCCGACTTCAATGTGAAGAATGGACAGTGGATCTATCCAGCAGCCGACCTGTCGGAGCAGATTTCGACGGCCGGCAAAGAGGCATCGGGTACGGGCAATATGAAGCTATCGATGAACGGGGCTTTAACGATTGGCACGCTCGATGGAGCGAATATTGAAATACGTGATCACGTCGGGCCCGAAAACTTCTTCTGCTTCGGGATGACGGTCGAGGAGGTCGCGTCGTTACAGGCCGCTGGCTACGATCCTGGTTCGCTTGTCCGTGACAACGCAGATCTATCGCGAATCATGCACCGGCTTAGCGATGGCACCTTCTCTCGCGGCGATACAGAGTTGTTTCGTCCTTTGGTCGAGAATCTTCAATACCACGATCCGTTTTTCGTTTTGGCCGACTTTTCAAGCTATGTGGAAAGGCAACGGGAGGTCAGTGCGGCCTTTCAGGATCGCGAAGTTTGGACGCAAAAGTCCATTCTGAATGTAGCCAGGATGGGTCATTTCTCATCAGATCGTAGCATCCGCGACTATTGTCGTGAGATTTGGCAGATCGACGCGATTCAGCCGAACGGTTTCAACAGCAAGTTCAAACCGTGAAGCTGAGCGTGTCTCAATCGATTGGCCCCGTCGGTTCAATAATTGGGAGCAAGCAGATGGGCGAATGATTGCCGTTTCCCGATGCGGGTACGCTCAACGGTCTCGGTTGCCGTATTGGCGAAGTTGCATGGGCACCGCAGTTTAGTTGCCAGTTTGACGAAGGATGGGAATGGGGGGGGCTTGCATCGCATTGCCCAAAAAAAAGCTGGTGTGCGGTGGCTTATTGTACGCGACGTTTTGCCAGGCGATGCCGAGTCGGTATTGAGGGTCTTGCATCAGCGTGTAGATGCGGTGATCGGTTGGCACAGTCGTTGAGTAGACACGCAATGATTTTCCATCGGGGGCCGTTGTCACAATTTCTTCGCGCCAGTCACCGATGATGTCGCCCATCAGATTCGGACCGCGCGGCGCGCCACGCCCCTCGATAGCAAAAATCGTTTCTTCTTGCTGCGTTTCCCAATTCCATTTGGTGACTCCGTTGCGACCGATCAATTCACGCAACAAGTCTCCGTCCCACCAAACAGCGTATCCTGTCGAACGAGGGCTGCGGCCAATCGACTCGCCCTTTGCATTTCGCAATCCGCCGGGACCGCCCCAGGCTTCGCAGCCAAAATGTCGAGGATCAATGTCGGCGGCGATGCCCGCTCCAACGTCAACGCCCGGGCTATGGCTCCAGAGAATTTCGCCTGTCCTTGCGTCTCGCATCGCTGCGCCGGGAGTCTGAAAACGCACCGTGGATCCCTCGTTTTCCTGAACGGTGAAAACTTCCTGGCCTGGGCGATCTGGATCCAGGTCGCTGACATGCATTGCGTCACCGTGTCTCAAGCCGGTCGAGTAAAGTCCTTTCCCGTTATCATCAACGACCATCGCTTGGTAAACAATTTCGTCGCGACCATCACCGTCGACATCGGCAACCGACAATGAATGCCCACCCATCCCCGAAAACGGTGACGCGTCGGAATAGGGCGGATAGCTGATGCCGGAATCGAAAGTCCATCGCCGCGTCAACCGTCCCTCACGCCAGTCCCAGGCAACAAGGACGATGCGACCATAAACGCCTCGACACATCACGACGCTGGGTCGCTCGCCATCGAGATAGGCGACGCAGGCAAGAAAACGGTCGCAGCGATTGCCATAGCGGTCGTTTCCGCCATTCCCGCCGATGCCGCCCCAACCGTCGATCGGATCGCGGCCGGGAATATAATCGACCGTCTCCAGTGCTACGCCGTCTTGCCCGCTGAACACCGTAAAGTACTCTGGCCCATCGAGAATTCGCCCAAAGGATCGTGACGTCTCGTCCGTGTCACGCCAATCTTTCGTAGCGTCGCCGACAACATTTCCCTTTCCGTCGACCGTCCCGTCGGCCGTTTTGCAGGCGACTTCCGCTTTTCCATCACCGTCTAAGTCGTAAACCAAGAACGGAGTGTAGTGCTCACCTTCGCGTACATTCTTGCCGAGGTGAACTCGCCAAAGCAGCCTACCATTCCATTCGTAAGCGTCGAGTATTGGACTGCCAGTGATCCCGGAATGCGAATTGTCTTTTGGATTGGAAATCTGATGCAGGACGAACTCGTACTGGCCGTCACCATCCAGATCCGCGATCGACACATCACCTGCTCGATAGCCCTCGACGACTTGGATCGGGATCTCAGCATAACCAGAACGCCAAATCGGTACCGCCGTCGAGGCTTTGCCTTCGCCATCCGGACCGATGGTGTTAACGAAGTAGCGGTCGTTCGGTGAACCTACCGTCTGCTGATCTACGAAGTTCGTACCGGCAGCCAACGGTTGCTCGTTGAGACGAGTCGATGATCCGTCCGAAGAAAGTCGGTACAGGTTGAACGTTGTTTCCTGAGGTTCGTTCGCAAACAATCGCCAACTGATGAAAACCTTGTCGTCGGTTTTCACCGCAACAACCCCTCGGTCAAGGAGTTCCATTTGTCGTTGTGCCTGGATGTCGGATGCCGCGACAACTGCAAACAGAAAAAGGAAACACAGTGTGGAGTACTTCAATTGAGTTTCGCCTGGATTTGGTTTTGCCCGCCACCTCTTCCCAAATGAACCGTCTATCTCCATTTGGGTTGGGAGGACCTTCACCTGCATCCGTCCCAATGGCATGTGGCTACAATCGCTGCATCATCCAACACGATGACGCCTTAGGTTTTGAGCCCCGTTAAGTTTATGAGCCAAGGTTCTGCGTTCTGCATGATTTCCTTCCAAGTGACCACACGTCCCTGATAAGCGGCCGTCCTCCCAAGAATGGTGGTTAGATTACTGCGCACGCTTTCCGGTACCGTCGAGTTGCTGCAATCCTTGTTTTGGATTTGGTCATAGAACGTAGCGATATTGGTGACGGCGCCTTCTTTGAAGATGCCAGGCGAACTGCCACCTTCATAGGCGTGCTCGCCGCGAATTTGGACCTGGCCACCGTAGGCGGTTTCTAGCACCCCCTCCGATCCGAACATCCGATTGCGGATGCCTTCCGGTTCGCTTCCATGTCCATCGAATTGTCGCGAACTGAATGTGATGCCAATGTTGTCGGCATAATTGAAGATCACGCTGAAGGTGTCCCAGCACGACCCAAAGTCGCGCACTTTTTGCCCGCCCGTTCCAAAAGCGCTTTCCGGCGCAGCATTCATAATCCAACTGGCCACGTCCAGCGTGTGGATGTTCTGTTCGGTAATGATGTCGCCTGACAAAATGCGATTCAAACCCCACGCGCGAAGCTGGTCTTCCGGAGTCCCAGAGGCTGCCGCAACGATTTGACCTTTCCATGGAATTCCGGCATGGTAGGTCGATTCACCAAACGCAAACTTGCCAACAGCTCCCTCGTGCACCTGCTTGATCGCTTCCTGAAAATACGTGTTGGCACGAGTTTGAAAATCAACCAGAAAGCATAGCCCCTTCGCGGTTGCCTTCTTCCCGCTCTGCTCCACCGACTTGCAGCCCGGTACATCCACGGCGATTGGCTTCGCTAGATAGACATGCTTTCCTGCCTCAACAGCGTCTTCGGCTTGTTGCGGGTGGAAGTAAGGTGGGCTCTCAATCGCGACCGCGTCGAGATGGGGATCGTCGAGCATCTTCTTGTATCCGGAAAGCCCCGTATGCCTTCGGCTCGCGGATACCTTCAACGCATCGCCAAACGAATTCACACGATCCTCGAAATAGTCAGCAGCGGCAACGACTTCATAGCCGCCGTGAGCCGCAAACAACTTTGCGATCCATGTCCCTCGACCTCCACAACCAATCACGCCCAATCGAAGCTTTGGCGCGTTCGATGTTTGTGCGAGCGCCGGAGCTGCGATCAATCCGATGGATGCAGCCGCGACTCCACTGCCAAAAACACGGCGGTTGAGGACCTTAAGTTGAGAACGCTGTTGCGGGTGAGAAGGGTTCACGGGAAGGATTCCTTGATGCGAATCATGGGGGGGAAGGAACAGTATGGCGGGTACTTCGTCGGTATGATGATAGCCGATCCCATCCTGCGGAAGAACACTTCGCCTGCAATTTCCTGTTACTTGACCTGGCGTACTCCAGGTGGGAACGTCCGATACACCCAACGCTTGCGAACCACTATACTGACGCCGTAAACGCCGTTGGTGGAATGGAAAGTTTCCACCGCATCACGCCATCGCAAACCGGGGTACCTTGATGTTCAATTTTGTCAGGTCTGATTTTGTTTCCCGCCGAATCATGGGTGTCCTCGCAGCCGGATTGCTGTTGTGTTGCCCGCTTGCTGCGGCCAACCCGATCGAGGAGGCGGCCCGAATCGTCGAAGAATCAGAAGTGACAGCTGGTTTTTTTGTCCATCTTGGTGCGGGCGATGGGAAACTGACCTCTGCTCTCGGGGCAGGGGAAACCGTCCAAATTCACGGACTAGTTCGCGACGCTAGCCAGTTGGCCTCGACAAGAGCAAGCGTCTTCGCAGCGGGCCAATACGGGAACATCGCGTTCGACCATTTCGATGCCACGGAATTGCCCTACGTGGATAACTTGGTCAACTTGTTTGTTAGCGAGGACTTGGGCGATGTTTCCATCGAGGAAGTCACTCGTGTGCTGACTCCCAATGGCGTCGCCATGATCAAGAACGATGATCGTTGGACGAGACTTGTCAAACCGCGGCCAGACAGCATCGACGAGTGGTCGCACTACCTGCATGACGCATCGGGCAACTCGGTTGCCCACGACGACGTCGTCGCACCACCGCGTCATTTGCAGTGGGTGGGAAGCCCTCGCTGGTCTCGCCATCATGACCGGATGGCCAGCATGAGTGCATTGGTGTCGACTGGCGGACGGATGTTCTACATCATGGATGAAGGCAGCCGGATTTCGATTCAACTTCCGCCTAAGTGGAAGTTGATTGCTCGCGATGCCTTCAATGGCAGTGTTCTGTGGAAGCGTGACATCGAGAACTGGCAAGCTCATTTGTGGCCTCTTAAAAGTGGCCCCACGCAATTGTCCCGTCGCTTGGTTTCGAACGGCGACACGGTCTACGTCACCTTGGGCTTCAATGAGCCGCTGACCGCGCTCGATGCGAAGTCGGGCAAGACGATCCGAACCTACGCGGGTACGGATGCCACCGAAGAGATCATCAATACCAATGGGATGCTGTTTCTGGTCGTCCGAAAAGGAAAGGCAGAGTTAGCAGATTATGCGCCGCTGCATGGAACCGTCGGTGATCAGGCACGTTCGCGTGACTTCTTTTGGGACGAGGAACCTCGCGTGCTGATGGCGTTCGATGCCGAGTCGGGGCGGCAATTGTGGGCGAAACAGACAAGGATTTCACCCCTGTCCCTCTCGGCGGATAGCTCGCGAGTCTTCTTCCATGATGGGGAATCGCTTGTTTCGGTCGATCAAAAGACGGGTGAACTGGGTTGGCAGAGCCAGCCTGTATCGCGACGAGAGTCCTTTACGTTCAACTTTGGTCCACGCTTGGTGGTTTACGAGGATGTTGTGCTCTATTCCGGTGGCAATGGCAAGATGCTGAGCCTTGATTCCAAAACCGGTAAAAGGTTATGGGATGCGGACTTTCCCAACAGTGGCTATCAATCGCCTCAGGACTTGATGGTGGTGGATGGATTGGTTTGGCTCGCCCCGCTGACCAGCGGAAAAGACACGGGAGTCTACACGGGGCGGGATCCGCGGACCGGTGAGGTGGTGAAGGAATTCGCACCGGACGTGGATACTTATTGGTTCCACCACCGGTGCTACATTGCCAAGGCGACCGACAATTTCTTAATGCCTTCGCGAACAGGAATCGAATTCGTGGATCCCGATACCGAACACTGGGATATTCACCATTGGGTTCGAGGTGGTTGTTTGTATGGGGTGATGCCCTGTAATGGTTTGACCTACGCACCACCGCATAATTGTGCTTGCTATCCCGAAGCCAAACTCTACGGATTCAATGCACTCGCACCGCTCGCCCCTTCGAGGCCAGTTCCCGGTAAGGTGAGCGAACGGGGGAGGTTCGAAAAAGGACCAGCCTTTGGCTTAGGGTTGGCTGACCCCAATCAGGATCGCCGCGAGGATTGGCCTGAGTATCGCCATGATGCAGGGCGTAGTGGAACGACCGGTGGGCCGATTGCGGAGGAGCTGAAAGCGAAGTGGGAGTGCAAGCTTGGGGGCCGATTGACTTCTCCCGTGATTGCCAATGGCAAGGTTTACGTTGCGCAAACCGATGCTCATACCCTTCATGCCTTGGATGAAACCAATGGCGAGTCACGTTGGACCTTCACCGCAGGGGGCCGCATCGATTCACCGCCAACGGTCAGCCGGGGCCGAGTTGTTTTCGGTGCCGCTGATGGATGGGTTTACTGTTTATCCACCGGCGGTGAGTTGGTTTGGCGATACCGGGCCGCACCGCTCGACCGACGTACCATGGCGTACGAACAACTTGAATCACTGTGGCCCGTTCATGGTAGCGTGTTGATTCACAAGGGAACCGTTTACTGCGTAGCGGGTCGCTCGATCTTCTTGGATGGCGGTTTGCGAATGCTTCGCTTGGATCTCGCTACGGGGAAAAAGTTGTCCGAGACGCTGATGGATGAAACCAATCCCGATACGGGCAACAACATCCAAGAGAAGCTGCAGATTCTTCAAATGCCAGTTGGATTGCCCGATATTTTGTCGTGCGACGGCAATCACATTTTCATGAAGTCGCAAAAGTTCGACCTCGAGGGCAACCGTTTGGAAATTGGCCCGAATTCCGGCGACTTCGCCAAGCAAGCCTCCAAACAACGTGGGGTCGACGCTCACATTTTTGCGCCAATGGGATTCCTCGATGATACTTGGTTCCATCGCTCTTACTGGGTGCTGGGGCAGAGTTTTGCCGGCGGACATGGCGGTTACTATCAAGCCGGGCGTTTTGCTCCGTCCGGTCGGATCTTGGTCAATGGGAACGGCTATGTTTATGGCTATGGACGAAAACCTCAATATTTGCGTTGGACAACAACCTTAGAACATCAATTGTTCGCCGCGGAACCCGATCCACCGGAGATCCCTGACCAACCGAAGAAGCAGGCCAGTGGTCCGGTGATCCCGTCGGCATCCTTTCCGATCACGCAAAGTCTGAATCCCGCCAACAAGCCGATTACGGTGGAAGCTTGGATGACGACGACCAAACCCAATGGGGTCCTGATTGCTCGCGGTGGACCAGCGGCTGGATTTGCACTGACGATCGAAGGGGGGCAACCTGTCTTCCATCTCCGCAGCGAGAACGTCTTGAACAGCGTGAAAGGCAAGTCCCGCGTCGTCGGGGGTTGGCACCATCTTGTCGGCGTGCTGGGCAAGGACAAGTCGATGAAGCTGTATGTCGACGGACGCCTTGCGGGCGAAGGGCGGGCCAATGAGCTGATCCAGACCGATCCGAAACAAGGACTCGACATCGGCCAAGACAGTGGTTCCTCCGTGGGTGATTACAAGGGCGTGTCGCCGTTCACGGGAGTCATCGATGAGGTTCGCCTCTACTTTGATGAGGCGAGCGAGGAGCAGATCACTCGCCGTTTCAACGAAGGAAACGAGATCTCACCCGACGCAGTGTTGGCGATAAGTTTTGACGACGGAACGGCACGCGACTACTCCATCCACCGGAACAACGGCACGTTGGAAGCAGGCAAGTTGGTCGACGGGCAATTTGGCAAAGCAATCATGCTCGTTGCCCCGAAGAACGCTGGCAATGCGGCCGGTCAATCAAGCAGTCCAAGTCTGGTCGATCCGAAGTGGACTCAGGATGTGCCGATTTACGTCCGCGGCATGGTGCTGGCCGGCAACAATTTGTTTATCGTGGGGCCGCCCGATATGATCGACGAAGAAGCAACCTTCCAAGGTTTGACCGAGCATGACGCAGAAACGAAGAAACTGCTTGATCAACAAGATGCCGCGTTGGAAGGCAGCGAGGGCGCTTCGTTGCTTGCCGTCAATATCGATACCGGTGAACTGAAGCAGGAAGTCAAGATCGATAGCCTTCCGACTTGGGACGGACTTGCCGGTGCGAACGGGCAATTGTACTTATCGACGCTCGATGGCTCTGTGATCTGCTTCGGGGAATAGAATCAATGCGGTCGATAGGTGTCTTGTTTATTTGGGTTGTTTTTTCGGCATCCGGTGTCGTCAATGCCTGCAACATTCCGGTGTTCCGGTATGCATTGGAACGTTGGCGACCCGACGATCTGGAAGTGATCCTCTATTTTGACGGTCAGCTCCGCGGGGCGGAGCAGACCTACGGCTCGCGGCTCGAGCAAGCCTCATCGGCAACGCCGCGAGCGAATGCACAAATCATCCGTGTCGATGTGAGTTCGTTGGACGACGGGCATCACCCTCAGCAAGCCGAGCGATTGGCATTTTGGGCGGATTTCCAGCGGCGAACGAATGCGACGCTTCCGTATCTCGTTGTGCGGTCGAAGCCTGAGGGAAGTCGCTCACGGGTACACTTTCGCGGGACACTTTCGGAGGCGAAAGAAATCGATCTGTTTGATTCTCCTGCGCGGCGAGAGCTCCACGAACGTCTGGTTGCAGGACATTCGATCGTCTGGATTCTAATGGGAGCTCCAAATCATCCCGACACGGTCGCCGTACGCGAACTTGCAGAAACAAACTTCGAGACGTTGGCTCGGAAAATCAAGCTCCCGGAGGGCATTGGCTTACCGGGATCGGAGCTGTTTTCCGACGTCCCCTTGGTACAGAAATACAGTTTGCTAGAAATCGACCCCCGCGACAACGATGAACGGTTTCTGGTTTCGATGTTGAGCGGGGTTCGCAAAGATGCATTTGAACAAGGAGAGCCGTTGTTGGTTCCCGTTTATGGCCGTGGCCGTGCGTTGGAAGTCATTCCTGTGAGTGAGTTTAACCTCCGCTTGGTCGAAGATCTCACCCTGTTTTTGAGTGGCGCTTGCTCGTGTCAGGTCAAAGAACGCAATCCGGGGTTTGATCTTCTGATCACCGCCGATTGGGATCGGGACCTGTTTGGCGAAGATGGGAAACTGCCCGACGATCGCAGTGACCTCGAAGGTCAAAACCTTTCACCGGTTCTCTTGCAAATCCCACCAGGAAGAAAGCCATGATGAACCGTACGATCGCCGTGATGTTGGGCTCTGCTCTGTTGCTCATCTCGCTGTTGGCAATGCTGATTCGGGGCGATGGGAATCGTTCCACGACGTCGACTTCGCACGACAAGCCTTTGATGGTCTATTGCGCAGCCAGCAATCGGGCCGTGATGGAACAAGTGCGCCAAGCGTATGAGGATGAATTTCAACGCTCGGTACAGATTCAATATGGCCCGTCCCAGACGTTGTTGTCGTCAATCGAAGTCACTCGAGATGGCGATCTGTATCTGCCCGCGGATGACAGTTTCTTGGAAATTGGGCGAAGCAAGCAGCTTGTCGCAGAGATACTTCCAATTGCAAGCATGCAAGCGGTCGTCGCCGTTTCCAAGGGCAACCCCAAATCGATCGCGACATTTGCGGACCTCCAGTCCTCGAACGTTCGATTGGTCCAGGCTAGCCCCGAAGGCACCGCAATCGGCAAAGTGACCAAGGCAATCTTAACGAACTTGAACCGTTGGGAAGAACTTGACCGCGCGACCCTTGCCTATCGTGGGACGGTCAACGAAGTCGCTAATGATATCTCTGTCGGAGCCGCGGACGCAGGGATCGTCTATGATGCCGTTCTACATACCTATCCTGGGCTTGAGTTTCTCGAATTGCCCGAGCTGTCGGCTGGCGTTTCGCAGGTTTCCATTGGCGTGATCGCATCGACGCAACAACCTCAGGCAGCACTCCATTTTGCTCGATATCTGTCGGCCCGTGATCGCGGGTTACTCCGTTACGCGGAGCATGGTTTCCACACTTCGGCCGGTGATGTTTGGGCGGACCACCCGAGTCTTTCTCTGTTTGCTGGATCGATGCTAAGGCCTGCCATCGAAGAGACGATCACCGCGTTCGAGGAGCGTGAAGGAGTATCCGTGGATCGTGTCTACAACGGCTGTGGTATTTTGGTCGCGCAAATGAAGGGCGGTCAGCATCCCGATGCCTACTTTGCTTGTGATAACGAGTTCATGAATCAAGTTCATGATTTGTTTCCACAGCCGGTGGAAGTGTCGCAGAATGAACTGGTTATTTTGGTGCAGAAAGGAAACCCACTTGGGATCGCTCGGTTGAGCGATCTTGCCCGGGACGGTATTCGCGTGGGGGTGGGGCACGAGAAACAGTGTGCAATGGGCTGGCTGACACAGAATACTTTTCGTGAAGCGGGCGTTGAGCAATCGGTGTTGCCTAATGTGACGGTTCAGTCGCCCACCGGGGATATGTTGGTGAATCAGTTGCGAACGAAGTCTCTTGACGCCGCCGTCGTGTACCTGAGCAATGCGGCCGGGTCAGCCGATGTGCTGGATGCCATCCGCATCGACGGGCTGAAGTGCAGTATCGCAACTCAACCGTGGGCGGTATCAAAGGAATCTCGATATCCAAGCACCGCGGAGCGTCTGTTCACGAAGCTTAGCTCGGCCGACTCGAAAGAAATCTTCGCAGCGGAGGGGTTTCAGTGGAAGATCGATCCGTCGAAGAGCGTCGCCGAATGACGAGAACGGATCCGCACCGAGAAGGATCGAAGGGGATAGCGAGCCAGCGGACTCGTCGATCCGATGCCCCCTTTTTCCTAGTGATGGGTGGGATTTCTAGCTGCTTTTTGCTGCTGATCTTGTTGTTGCTGCTTGCGGATGTCCTGTTTACATCGTGGTCGGATTTCTCTGCTGCTTTGCGGAAACCTGAGATTTTGGCTGCCATGCGTTTGACGCTGCTGTCGTGTACCGTCGCCGCCTTGTTGTCGGTATGGGTTGCGACACCGCTTGGCTATTTGCTGTCAAGGTTTAAGTTCCCAGGACGCATATTGATCGATACGTTGGTGGACATTCCAATCGTGTTACCCCCGCTCGTGTTGGGACTCAGCTTATTGATTCTGTTTCACCTCTCCATCGGCCAATGGCAGTTAGAGTCCTTCTTAAGGGATCGACTAGGGTTCCCGGTGACTTTCCGTTGGCCGGCAGTCGTCCTTGCTCAGTTCTCTGTCGCGTGTGCCTTTGCGGTTCGCACCATGCGGGTCACGTTTGACCAGATGAGTCCGCGTTGTGAGGAGGTTGCACGCACGCTTGGGTGCAGCCGAGCGCAGGCGTTTCTGCACATTGCGCTTCCGCAAGCGTGGCGGGGGATGATCGCGGCGATGACGATTGCCTGGGCACGCGCTCTCGGCGAGTTTGGACCGATCTTGGTGTTTGCCGGTGCGACCCGTATGAAGACAGAGGTTTTATCGACGACCGTGTTCTTGGAGCTCAGTATTGGGCAACTCGATGCCGCGGTGGCGGTATCGCTGTTGATGGTGGTGATGGCCATGGCGGTGCTGCTGATCTTGCGTCTACTCGGAGCCGGAGTCGCAGCGTGATCGAACTCGAAGATGTAACGATCCGCGCTGGCCGTTTTGAGTTGCAGAAGGTCTCGCTTTGTGTTCCGTCCGGAAACTACGCGGTGCTGATGGGACGCACTGGTCGAGGCAAGACGACCCTGCTTGAAGCGATTTGTGGGTTGCGGGCCATTGCATCGGGATCGATCCGTATTGATGGCACGGACGTGACCGATTGGTCTGCGGGCGACCGACAAATCGGTTACGT
This sequence comes from Novipirellula artificiosorum, assembly GCF_007860135.1. Taxonomy (NCBI): domain Bacteria; kingdom Pseudomonadati; phylum Planctomycetota; class Planctomycetia; order Pirellulales; family Pirellulaceae; genus Novipirellula; species Novipirellula artificiosorum. The sequence goes on along the minus strand of NZ_SJPV01000003.1, from coordinate 579,193 downwards.
GCCACAAGACTTGGCGCTGTTTCCAACCTTCACCGTTCGCGAGCATTTCGAGTTTGCCTTGCGGTTGCGGAAACAGCCAAGACCCGCGATCGAAAAGCGGACGGTCGAGTTGGCCGGGATGCTGAAGGTTGAAGCCTTGCTCAATCGAAGTATCGAGGGACTCAGCGGCGGAGAACGACAACGTGTTGCACTTGGAAGAGCGTTGTCTTTTCGCCCCTCGGTGCTGCTACTCGACGAACCCTTGAGTGCTCTCGACGAATCCACTCGGATTCAGATGCAAAAGTTGCTTCGTGAGATCAAGTCCGAGCAGCACGTGACCACCCTCCACGTCACTCATAGCCAATCCGAGGCCGAAGCGGTTGCCGATCTTCAGTTGGTAATACGAGACGGTCATATTTCCATAGCTGGCGATGCGGTCGAACAATCCCTGGTTGTGGCCCATCAACCAAATCACGAGTTGCCCTTGTGACGGAACACGGGTGTCGACGATGGCGTGTTCCAGATCCACGGGGTTCCCTTTCGCATCAGCGAATACAAACCCAATTTCCGGGTGTGGATTCGCGCGCGAGTCGATCTCGCTGGCGCCCGCAGTGAGCTCGAACAATTGTGGCGCGAGGGAGTTTGTAGGTGAGGTTCCTTGCGAATACGTTGGTGTCATCACCAACGATGAGCAAAGTGCAACGATGGAAAACCCGATAGGAACTCGTCTCATGCGGTGATGGCTCCTCCTTCAAGTGGACTGTCAGCACCAAAGTTTAGGGTAGTGGATTTCGCCAGAAATCCGTAACTCAAATAGTCTTGGGGACTTCTGGCGAAGTCCACTACGTCCCAACTCGCAGTTTTAAACTTGACAGTCCATTCGTGACCTAAAAAATCAAAGTCGGCCCCAAGCCTTGTTCGGATTTGGCCCGAGGTCAAGTTCAAGTGTCCCGCCTTTGACGAGCTCCTTGTGTGGCAGCCAACAGGTCTGCAGTGGTTCCCCATTCCATTTCGCAGATTGGATATAGATGTTTTCAGGTGCCTGGTTGTTTGCGACAATCGTAAAGACTTTTCCGTCGTAGTATTCCGGGCTCAGCGAAATGACCACTCGATCGAAAACGGGCGTCGTGATGTCGTAACGGGGCTCGAGTCCCGATCCACCATCGAATTGGAAAAGACCGATCGCCATCAGCGCGCTCAGGGCACCCATCTGGCCCTGATCTTCATCGCCGTTGTAGCCGCTGAAGGGATTGGTTCCACCAAAGGCGGCTTGCTGGACTGCACGCACCCATTTCTGGCTGAGCCATGGGAAACCGATCCGATTAAAGTAGTGCGCCATTCCGGTTCCATCTTGGTTGGCATAATCGACCAACGCGTTCCCATGCAAGCGGCCAGGGAGATGGAACGCGTGCTGCTGTGCAATTTCAAATTGGGCGTTGAGTTTCTCGGCGGCTGCTTGATGACCGCTGAGCATTTCCGCGAGTCCCATGGGGTCATGCGGTACGTAGAAGGTGGTGATTGCTGCGCTCGTCTCACAGAATCCCTTTTGCTCAAAGACTTCTTCACGAGGCATGAAATCCGGCATCCAATCCCCATTTTCCATCCGGACCCAAGCCGACTGTTTTTCGGGCCAGATGACATGGCGATAGTTGCGTGCGCCAGCGATAAATTGGTTGTAGATCTCGTCGCGTCCGAGTCCTTTGGCCATCTGTGCGATGCACCAGTCGTGGTAGGCGTTGTAAAGCGTCAAACTGGTTACCGATTTTCCGTGACCGCCCGAAAGGGGGTTTCCCCAAGAGACATATCCTTTGCTGTTGTATTCCTCGAAGACGGATTCCGTGGGTTCCTTGGCATAGCCACCGTAGTATCGCCCGCCATTCTTTCCGGTGTTCTTTACCAATCCTTCCAATGCCGTCATCGTGTCAAAGTCTCGGATGCCTTTTGCGTAGGCGGAAGTGATGAACGGTGCCGCAGAGTCGCCGATCATGACAAACGTGTAGTTGCCTCCGGATGGACCGCGAGGGATCAGCCCACCATCGTTGTACATCTGGACAGAAGTTTTGCAGAAATCACTGTACCGCTCGGGGCAGATTAGTGGCCAGAGAATGTTGAGACTCCAGTGCGAGCCCCACCACGCATCAGAATTGTGCATGTTGAAATCGGGCGTTCCGTCATCATCAACAGGAATCTGCCGCAGTTTGCGCTCGGGGCCCGTCATGTCACAGTAGATGCCGCTGGCGTCGCTGACGACGCGTCGACCAAGCAGCGAACGCCATAGGTCGGTGTAGAACTTTGTCTTTTGCGCGTCCGTACCTCCATCGACTTTGATTCGGGATAGATGGGTGTTCCAATCCTCACGAGATTCCTGAACAATGCGGTCAAAGTCCCAGTCGCTGAGTTCTGCTTCGAGGTTTTGACGCGCCCCATCGATCGACGTGTAGCTGACCCCCACCTTCATCAGGATCGGTCGATTGGCCTCGGTCCGGAAACGAACATAGGCTCCGGCGCCGCTCCCTGAAATCGCGTCTGCCGGCAAATCGGCTTCGTCCTTGTTCCAGCCGCCGAAACCACTCATCGCGTCACGAAAACGTGCTACGAAGAAGACTGGCGAATCCTTCTTACGTCGCGAAGTCCCCTTCATCAGGCTCATGCCTTCGATTTCATTTTCATTGACCTTGCGGACTTCGGAGCGGACAACCGGCCCATGCCCTAGTTCCGCACCAACGTCAAAAAGAATATGGGCGTCTTCGGTGCTTGGATAAGTGTAGCGATGGAATCCCGTGCGCGTTGTGGAAGTCAACTCAGCGGTCACGCCGTACTTCTTCAAAACCACTTTGTGGTAGCCCGGACGGACGATTTCTTCGTCATGAGAAAAATCCGATTGGTACGCATCCATTCCAAGCGGGCCCGTCATTTCGCCTACGATTGGCAGCACAGGTATGCCCGAGAGTTGCCAAGCGTGGATGTGGCTAAAGCAGCGGATCTGCGTGTCGCCATAAAGGTAACCCGATTTCCAAGATCCCTTGGTTTGCGTATCAGGGCTTAGGTTGACCAGTCCGAAGGGGCGGCAGGCCGAGTTGAAATAGAACCAGCGGGAATTATGCGTGTCGATTAGCGGATCGACCCAGTCAACAGGTTCGTTTGCACAAGCAATGACACTGGAGAGTAGTAGGCAGGCGAAAACACCGATTTTCATGGATCATTCCTCGTCGATAGTTCTGTCTTTGTATCGTTCGAGCACATTGTACTTGTTTTTTGGGGATGATGGGTACGGCTTGCAAGGTGAGTTTCAACTGTCTGAACCGCTTCCCTTCGCGATCCCTTCACGCGAAACCATTCTGGACCATGGTTCGGTGGTATGAGTCGAAGGCGATTCCAAGGGACCCGTACAAAGTCACGGAAAATCGTTGACCTGATCGCTTTCGAGCATGATCACAAACGAGAAAAAGTTGTTACAATTTCGACGTTCACGTCACCTTCCCACGTCAATTGTCGTCCGAATTGACGTCCCTCTCACTCTCCTTGGGGCTCCATCATGTCGCCATTTATTGCAGAATTCATCGGAACCATGATGTTGGTTCTCTTCGGCAATGGTGTGGTGGCTAACGTGGTCTTGGCCCGAACCAAGGGGAACGATTCGGGGTGGTTGGTGATCGCGGCGGGTTGGGGCATTGCTGTTTTTATCGGTGCATTTTGCGCGAATGATTTTAGTGGTGCGCATTTGAACCCCGCGGTCACGGTGGCGATGGTGATCGCTGGAAAGCTAGGCGTCGGATCTGCCATAACCTATTGTGCTGGCCAGATGCTCGGTGCGTTCGCCGGTGCAACCCTTGTGTTCCTCTGTTACCGCGAGCACTTTAAGGTCACCGAGGACAAAGACAGCAAGCTGGCCTGTTTTTGCACGGCACCCAACATTCGCAATTTGCCGCAAGCCTTCTTTTGTGAAGTCCTAGGAACGTTTGCTTTGATTTTCCCCATCTTTTTGATGATCACACCCAGCCTGATTCAGGGGGACGCGCCCGTCGATACCGATCCGGTACTCGGTCTCGGTTCGCTTGGATTCTTGCCCGTTGGTTTGCTGGTCTTTGGCATTGGCTTGTCATTGGGTGGCACCACCGGCTACGCGATCAATCCGGCTCGCGACTTGGGCCCGCGATTGATCCACGCATTGTTGCCGATTCCAGGAAAACGCGACAGCGACTGGGGTTATGCCTGGATCCCGGTGGTCGGCCCGATCGTGGGTGGAGCCTTGGCAGCGATCGTCTACAAGTGGATTGCCTAGCTGATAGTGGCGATGTACAGCAAACCCCAATCCTCCCAAACGTCCTTTCCTTTCGGCAGAAACACCCACGCTTTGCAAACGCTTTTTTCCACTCGCCGTTTTTGTGTCCCTCCTATTCGCTTCCGTGGCGGATGCGCCGAACACTTCACGATCGGTCGTCGCGAAAGTTGCAAACATCTTGGTCGTCTGTTTCGGCAACTGCATCCGAAAAACAACTTTATGTTCCACCCTCAGGGTGTTTGGCAGAGCGAGTCGATACGCGGCGCGGAACCGCCTGAATGCCTCGACAAACCGTGCAAAGATTGGCGAGTTGATTTTGTGCAAGTCCGAGCAACGGCATGTTTTGACAAGCGAAGTCAAACGTGCCAATGCGATGCTCCGAATCATAGCCAACCAGTTCAACAAAGCCGCGGCCCTGAATGCATTGACCCTCCTCGGTTCCGCTGACCGCGACCGGGCCTTCCCAAAAGAGCACGTTCGTGGATCCGCGAGTGTCGATTTCGTGTTCTTGCAACAAAGGTTGAACCTGCAAAACCATTGCAAGGGATGGAAGTTCAATTCGCCATTTTGATGGATAAGTATTTCGAGTCGCAGGATTGGTCCATTGACTCTCGACGATGACGTTGCATCCACCGATTGGAATGAACTGAGCCTTGCCGCCCTGATCAATCAGCGACGCATAGTAAGGGGGGAGGTTTGATGGTTGACGGCTTCTCAAAACATAGATCAACAATTCTCGACCGTCGTCCAATTGCAAACAAAACCAATCCCATCCGCGTAGCGTTTGCGCCATCGTCACGGATCCATATTCGCGATCCATCCAACAAGTGCCTTGCACCGGAAGTTCCTTGTCATTCAGTTTCAAGAAACCGTGCGCGTCGATTTTAGAAAACGAAAAGTAGAAACACTCCTGTTCGGGGTGTTTGTGAAATCGTCCCTGATCGCCATGCAGACTCGCGGACTTCCGTATCGAAAGGTGCAAGTCCAAATGCATGTTCGTTGGACCGATTCGCAATCGTTGGGATGCACAATCCCCTTCAATGCTCCAGCGACCAAGGCGAACTTTGAACCGATCTCGCTCCGCGCGGCCATGCCACCAAAGCGATCGGCGATGGGTGAACCATGATTCGCCTGTTTGCAGATCCATCAAGCTAAAATGAGCACACCAATAATGCGTGCCGAATAGCCGCAAGGGCAACCAACGCCCGACGCGAACGGAATCGGTTCGCTGTCGGAAAAACGCGACGTGAAAGGTCAGCCGCCGATCCGAATCTGACAAGTGTCCGTTATAGTACCACCACTCCGAAGGGACATGCTCCTTGTAGCACAAATCACGAGGAAGCTGAACCGACACCTTCGGACTCGGAGCCATCGCATGTGGATCTTGTTGCATGGGGCGACCTCACTGCGAGTTTGAGTCTCGTGATACAAGCACCCTGATTCCTATTCAAATCGTCATCTGGCAACATGGGGTAACCCCTCAAGACGCGGGGCGCTGACCAGGCGACCGTTGGCCGCACTATACACGATGATCAACGTGTGCATCAGGTCCGTATTCGACGTGATGTAGGGAAGGATTCGTCAGTCGATTGATCTGTTGCCCTTCCAGCCTCATCCCTGTTTGAAGTGCGATTCTTGATGTCGAATTGGCACGCGTGTTGCAGCACCAATTTTTTGGATATTGACCCTGCCACTTTCGCTTGTGGCAGATCGGAAGGTTTGACTCGACACGATCCCGCTTATCAGAGGAGGCTTTCGACATGTTGAGTACACATTGGTATCCGATGCAAGAGATGAATCGACTTCGTAACGAGGTGGACCGTTTGTTCGGTCGTTATGGAAACGGGACGTCACGCCCGGCCGCAGTAGCAGCCTTTCCACTGTTGAACATGTGGGAAGACGATGATGTGCTGTGCGTCGAAGCGGAGCTTCCCGGTTTTAACCTGGATGACTTGGAAATCTACGTCACCGGTGGCAATCAGTTGTCCGTTTCAGGTGAGCGAAAGCAACTGGAAAGACAAGGTGGAGTTTGGCATCGCCAAGAACGCGGTTTTGGCAAATTTCAGCGAACGTTTGAACTGCCATGGAACGTCGATTGCGACAAGGTTTCCGCGACGTTTGAGCACGGCATTCTGTCGATAGCAATGCCCAAGAGCGCAGAGTCAAAACCACGGCGTATTGAAGTGAAGGCAAACTGATCGGATCAAGCCGGTCGGTTTCTGGTGGCAATCACTCACAGTTTACAAGGAGAACAAACCCATGACGACGACGATGAGCACGGCCGAAAAGCAATCGGCCGATGTCAGTAAATCTGAAACCACCTATCAGTCGACCTTCATTCCTCGATTTGATATCTGGGAGGGCGACGAGGAGTTGACGCTGTTCGGCGATCTTCCAGGCGTCGCGGTCGATGACCTTGATATTCGATTTGAGAATCGTGAACTTACTCTTCACGGCAAGGTCACGCCTCGATTCGGTGGCGAATACCTGTATAGTGAATATGGAATTGGGGATTTCCATCGTACCTTCGCAATTGGCGAAGCGATTGACGGCGAGAAGATCTACGCCGAAATCCACGGCGGTGTGCTGACCGTGCATCTGCCAAAGACGGAAAAGCTCAAGCCTCGAAAGATCGAGGTCAAGGCAAACTGAGCTTGCCTGGGAGTGATACAGGTCGCCTCGGTGATACCGCCGAGGCGACGTTGTCAGAGAGCATAAGCAGGGAAGGCCGGCTCCGCGTGCTGGCAGACCGCAGCGAGTTTGCCGCGATTACGATCCGGTGCCGAGAGATGAAGGAGTACGTCCCACCCGCGGCCCCGACGCTGGCATCGCTGGTCAGCGAGCGGCGGCTCCTTTTTTCTGGTTCCTGCTTGGGATTGTGCTGAAGATCCGCTAAAATGCTCGCTGCAATCAAACATCCTACCTGCTGTGGTTCCTCCTCAGCCCGAGTCCCCTCGCCCCCCACTCAAACCATTCTGATTGACATGAGCACTCAACGCCCGTCCAAATCTCGTCGCGATTTTGTCAAGTCTTCGGTTGGCGCCGCCGCTGCGTCAACGATTGTTCCTCGTGTGATGAGCGCCGCAGAGGGCAAGCCGCCCGCAAGCGAGCGATTGCGACTGGCATTCATCGGCGTGGGTGGCCGTGGTCGACACAACTTGACTTCGCTGGCAGGACTGGGATGCGAGGTGGTTGCACTGTGCGATGTTGATTCGATTCGGCCCGCACCCTGCAATGGGTCGAAGCAATGGGTCGAAGCGACGGCGTGACGGTAGGGGCGGGGCCCCATTCTGAGGAGCCCCGAGCGAGTGTTTGAGTATCTGCAAAGGCACTCCAAATCACCGATCCCGAGTGCCAAATTCTCGGTGGTTTTCACCCACTAATTCGTCCGAGGAGCCTAACTTAAAAACCGGACGACCTCTTCGGGCAGGGGTGGTTGGATACCTAAAACACTGCATGAGTTACGACTTGAAAACGGCACGACCCTGAGGGACAAGGAGCTGCACTTTCGGCAAAAACGATCATTATTCCCGCGGTCGCAGATTTCGATAGCGTCGAACAAGTCGCATCAAGAAGCGACACCCGCGCAGCAGACCATCAGGACCGTTTTGCCTCAATCGGGTTCAATGATTTGATAAATCGCCGCTCTTTTGCTGTTTGGCTGGACAGCGTCACGATTCTCTTCACACCGGCACGAATATCTTCATACAAGAAGAAAACGCGACGGCAAGACTGCTTGTTACTACTCGCTTAGATACTACCCGCTCGGTAGTTTCCGATCGCCTCGGTCGTGCTCAGATGCCGGTTGTAGAATCGCAAACGATGAAACTCAACGTCTTCGGGAATGGTGAATTCTGTTTCCCCGTTGACCTCGTTGAAGTACGGCGACAGACGAACGAAGCCATACGGTTTTTTGCCGCCGTCGAGCAACTCTCCGTCAACGACCAGGGACAAAACCTTGGATCCGGCGTCGACGTTCAAGACGACGTGACTGCGAACACCGGGTTTGATCACGCGGTTGCCGCTTTGGTGCACCACTTGGCCGGCGACATCATCGAGAATCACTTCAATTTGGCCGTCGGGTAGGACCGCGATCTCGATCCCCTGACCGCGGTGCAAACGGGCGCCATGCGCGGGTGGTGGTCTGTTCCGCAATCGCGAATCAAAAATCACTTGACGTTGGGTCAAGTCACCGGCAGTAAATGACAACTCAATCGCAAAACCGTCACCGGCCGAGATTTGGTTTAGCCAAGGGATTCCAACGCTTGCACCGGTGGCGAGTTTGTCGGGTCCATACGATTTGACCATTCCTTCCTCGGCGACTTCGCTTCGCAACGCCCGATTCCAAAGTGATTCTAGAAAGTCCGCGGGCACCTCGTGAATGCGGGCGATCTGCTTTTGCGTTTCGGAGATAAAATAGCGTCCGTCGTGTTCAAGCCAATCGGGATACGAAATGCCGTGGAAATATTTGGTGTCGTAAAGAAACACCTCGGGTTGCGACCAATGAATGGAGCCGTCCTTTTCGACGCCGCCACAGATCCAGGTCGGATTGCGGTTGCCGCGGACCACACCGCCATAGCTGGTCGTGCTGTTATTGTGGAAGAACAACGCGTACTTGCCGTTACGGAAGCGATAAACCTTGTTCAGGCATCGCGGTTGCTTGATGATTCGTCCACCGGGGTTGAATTCGAGTGGTTTCGTTTCCCAAGTCTTCCCACCATCGCGGCTGTAGGCTTGACCGGCGTATCCGGCTACGGTTCGAAAGGTCAAAAACAGCGATCCATCACGGAGCGGAACGACATTGTGCTCGTCGGCGACCTCGCCGCCGGGAATCCCGTCCAGTGCTGGTGCGGCGATCCCCATGTCGCCTTCGGGCAAGGTTTCCCAAATGATTTCTTTCGGGTCCGTCTCGGTCATCAAGTTCGGGCTCTTCAGCACGCATCCTTCGGAAGTGTGCATGAACCCTTTACCAAAATTGCCGACCTTGCCCATGCCCATGAACAAGTCGTTGCCGATCGTGATCGGTTTCGAAATACTCCAAAAGAATTGTCGCTCGCCACCATAGATGTTGTTCTCGTCGATCTTGAAATTCCGCATGGGGACCTCATATCGCTCACTCGACCAAGTACGACCGCCATCGTCGGAGTACTTCATCATCAATTTTCCCATGGTGTCGACACGGTCAATCAACTTGCCCGTGTAGTCCTTGACCTGACGCAAATCATCGAAGTTATAGGTGTAGATCGCGTAAATACGTCCCGATTGGCTGATCACAGGAACCACCCACGATGCCTCCGGCCCGTCAGCCGGTTCGATGTCGGCCAGCGGCGACCAAGTTCGACCGTTGTCCGTGCTGATCGTTGAAACGATGTGTTGCCCCCGCTCTCCTTCGTCTCCCGCGCCGGTTGTCATGACGCAGACCCAATCACCCTCTTGGTTGACGACCAAGTAAGGCTGGTCGCAATAGCCTTCGTCGGGAATCACCGCGACCGCGTTGGCCAAGTTGCGCCAGTCGGTTTCTTGAAACTTGTTCTCGACATCCACCGCGTGGCTAGCAGTGATCGGCCAAGTGATGAAGAACAGTGTCAGCGAAAGCAGGCTGCGGAACATGCAAACCCTTTGGGGGTGAGGGAGATGACCTTGGCGGGCAGCAGGGCAAACGCCGCTGTTGAAGTGGCGGGGGGAAAGAGCACATTAAAGCTGCTTCGTTTTGACATGTCAAATCGCATGTCTCCTCATGCCATTTCCACTTTCGTTCCGAGTTTGCGCCTTGAATCGACAAGTGCCACTTCGAGCTCTTATTCTATCGCTGTTGTTAGGGCCGATGCCCCCTTGTCGATGTCGCCGCCGAAAAGGTCATGCTGTCGGATGTGACGGGATTCGGAGGTTCGCTTCGTCGATCGCTTGAATCTTCGCCTTGGCGTTGATCAGGTAGTCCTTGAAGTCGGGTAACGTATCCGCCAGCTCCGTCTCAAGAAACGCATCTACGGCCAGCTTCGCATTCCACTCGCCCCAGAGCATCGACCCGAGTGCGAGCACGTTGGCGTCGTTGATCGCACGACACATCTTGGCCGAATGGATCGTCTCGACCACGGACGCGGTGATTCCCGCGAATTTGTTGGCGATGATTGACATCCCCATGCCGGTTCCGCAAAAGAGGATCGCCCGATCAGCCTGTCCGGCCTGCAGCAACTTGCACGCGGTTTGAGCGCAATCAAAGTAGTCGACGTTCGTCTCCCGCGTTGAGCCGACATCGACCACATCATGCCCCTTCTCTTTTACGTGGGCGAGGATCGCGTCCTTGAGATTCAAGGCGATCGGATCCGCAGCGAGTACGAGTTTCATCGTGTTCTCTTTATGCGATGTGTAACTTGCGACCCACGATGACGAACTCTCGTCGCGGATCAATCCTGCCACTTTGGCCGCTTGTCAGTTGCGATAGGAAGCTTCAGCCAGCCAGACCGGGAAGTCATTCGTCAACCCACACGTGCTGACGTCGATCTCCTTAGCATCGCGTGAACAACAAGTGACGACTTTGGTAGTGGACGAGGCCACGAGTCCCGTGTTGCAGGACTCGTGGCCTCGTCCACTACGTTGTTATGGATCCCGCGATGCTTAAAGCCAACTCGATGGGCTCCCGCGTTCGGTTTTAGACGAAAGTCGCCGTTTTGCCAATCCATGAAACCCGGATCGACGGAAAGACTATTTTTGTCGGAGCCCTTCGAACGGACCTCGGCAAAGAACGCATTGGCCCAACTTGGGTCCTTAGTATTCCAATAAGCATTGTAGTCGGATTGGCATTCCCAAAGCCAGCCGCCCCACGTAGCTAAGCGATCCTTGGTACGCCGAGTGCCATGGTGGAGGATCGCCCGGTTTATCGGAGCGTGGGATCAAGAAAACTCTTCGCGTGCGACGATCCACGCACCAATCGCCGGGTAGGCTGAGGTCGGCAAACGTGTTCTCGATGAATGCACTCCCGTTTGGGAACTGCCCAAAGCTTGGTGGGTTCATGGCGTATGTCGCCGGGACTGCCGTTTTTAAAGTCCTTGCCTTCGCGTCATGACCGGAAATCGGCAGGATATTCTGTGACCAGGGTTTGTCGGGCACGATATTGAGCTCTGCATTTCCGACGTCCAAGCTCGCAGCAACTGCGTCTGGCGAGTAGCCTGTCGAAAAGAGCGGCAAAGATTGGATCAAGGCAGCTGCGACTTCAGCCCAACGGTGTTGACCGCAATCACCTTGTAAACGTGATTCTGGCCCGCTACCCAAGTCGTGTCTGTGAATCGCATCGGAACGAGTGGTTGCAAAGGCGTATCACTGTACTGAAGGCCTTGAAAGAGGGGACGGCCAAACGGATTTTTCGATTGACTGGGAACGGTCGTGAGTTCCTTGCCATCGCGAAGGATGATAAAGTGCGCGATGCCACTTTCGAGATCGGCTTCGGCAACCCAAGTGATTTCACCGTCGGTCGCCCGAACGTTTTTTGGCGCTGGTGGCGGAGACGTGTCCGTTACCGCAGTGTCTTTCGTGTATTGCATCCACGCTTTGGCAAATGATTCGTTTGGCAACCAAACAGCCTGGCTCTTGTTGCCGGTATAATCCGTCTCGGGTGATGCCACGGTGCCCAGCAATGGTGCGAGCCATACATTGTCAGCAGGCATGACTCGCAGCGTTTGGGTGTTGCTACCTGACAATCGTGCGGCCAGACACGTGTCGAACCAGGGAATGGCAAGGTAGCGTTGGTTGCCACACTCGTGACTGGTTAGCGGATCAACAGCGATTCCGATCGGTGCGTCTTGACCACGCAAGGCGACAAACAGTGTTTCCATCCGAGGCCAGACCCCGGCGAAGCGGCCTTCTTTCACGGTGACACCTTCCTTCGTGCCTGGATTCAACATCATTGGCACTTCGAGACGCTCGTCGGGGACTTCGACCGTGTTGGCCGATGGATGTTCGCCGCGAGGTTCCAATAGCGGAACCCCCGAACGCAACCACGCCGCCGCAACGCGATCGGGATACAGAAGCGTCATCGTTCCGGCCCAAACGCCGCCGCCACTGTGGCCCCACAACGCCCAAGGCACTTCGGCGAGTTCAGGATGACCCGACGCTTCGCCGAGATCGGAAAGTGACTTCTGAAACGCAGCATCAGAGCCGTTGCGTGGGTCGCACCAAAGCTGGCAATCGGCCTCCTCCGGTTGCTCATACGACGCGGCCAGCAACGCGCAGTCATGTTTCTTTGCTAACGCCTGCCAATGCAGATCAAACGCACCTGTCAGCCCTGACTTGCAAGACCCTACGCCACAACCGTGCTGGTGAACGACCACACCACGTAGTGTTTCAACATGGGGTGGGACCCAGACGGTGTAACGGACTGGAAAGAGAAGTCTACCTGGTTCACGCGATCCCTGATAACGTACGCTGTAGTAGGGCGGTTCAATTTTGGGAAGAACGTCATTCTTCTCGATCAGCTGGATCGCTGCGTCCGCCAGTCGCTTGCCAAACGTGACATATCCTTCGGCAGAGTAGTGGAGGTCATCCTTGATTTCTTTTCCGCGCCGATTTCTTCCATCGTTCAGATCATCCGTATCGACCCAAGCACCGCGACGACTGGAGTTAGCCAGATCAACGAGTACCGTTCGCATTTTCCGCCAATCTGGATAGTCCTCATTTTCAAGTCCGAAATCACTGAGTCGACCGATGACAAAATTGATCTCATTCCTTCCCAAATCGGCGCGGAGCTGATCGAGCAGACCATTGAAGCTGGCGGCATACACATCACCGTGCTGTTCCCTCGCGTCCTTTTCTCCCTGCATCCAAAGAAACGTCACCGAAGCAATTTCCTCGTCTTTGATCGCCTCGTTCACTTTGGCCATCAACTGGTCGTAAAGATCGCCAATCTGCTTCGGGTTGTCACCTTCGCCAAGCTGCCATGCTTTGTGCCAACGCCGAATCGGCTGGCCGCCCAACGCGTCCTTGACAACGATGACGTTTTCTATGCCAAACCATTCCTCCACCATCGGAGTGAAGGACTCCTCTGGCTTCAATCCCTGCATGTTCGATTGGCCGGAAAGAACAAAAAGATGCGTCCCGTCGGCATAGATCGAACCGACGGTCAGCAGCAGAAGACCCATTGTGAAAAGGACGCGGTGCTTGGTGAGTGGCGAGTGGTTCATGTTGGACTTAGAGGGTGGGAGGTGGGTGTGGCAATTTCACAGAACGCATGAGTTGCCGCGAATGTCGATCATCACCCCATCGCAACCCCGACACCCCGGCTGCGGTGACGTCGTGGGTTTCGGCTAGGTGACTGGACAACGCCACTATGGAGCGGACACGTTGCAAATACAAGCACGAAGATAACAGTGGCGCTGTCCAACGAGTGGACCGTCAGTATCAAATTTCAGGGTCGTGGATTTCGCCAGAAATCCATAACTCAAATGTGCTTAGGGACTTCTGGCGAAGTCCACTACATCCAAACTCGCAGTTTTAACCTTGACGGTCCACGAGGCTGTTCCGAAATGAACTCGAATTCTCTCGCTCACCATTCTCTCGCAAACGAGTGGGACGATCAAGTTGACGACCGAAAAACAAGCGGCGGGGAAGCATCCAGGACTTGGCACACTTATCATGCGACCTACAAAGACTTCAAATAGGCGATCGTCTTGGGTACTTGAATGTTGATACTGGGGCTTTCATCTTCGATGTAGTAGTGCTCAACTCCTGCCTTCTTGGCTGCGGCTAATACACCGGGAATGTCGATTTGACCATCGCCAAGTGCGACATCGTTTTCGACGTCGGTATGGCCCGACATGTCGCCGACTATGCCCTGTCTGAGATCCTTCAAGTGCAGCAACTTGATCCTTGGGCCATACTTTTGAAGAATTGCGACTGGATCGGCACCGGGAAACTTGACCCACAAGATATCGAGTTCAATGAACACGTCTCGTGGATCGGTGTTTGCCATCAATACATCGAACAACGTACCTTCACCGTGCGTCACAAACTCGTAGCCGTGATTGTGGTAACAGAACGTCAAGCCAAATTCCGTTCGCAGACGCCGTCCGATTTCGTTGAATTCGCGAGCCGTTTGTTCGGCAAGTTCCAAGGTGAACGGCTGACGGTTGGGAATCCAAGCAACTCTTACAAAGGAAGCACCGAGCGTTTTGGCATGATTGGCGACCTCTTCGGTTTTTGTTTGAACATCCACGTAGCTGACACCCAGCGTGGAACACTTCATCTCCCGTTCGTCCAACAACGTGCGAATTTCCGCCGCCGTTTTACCGAACAGGTTTGAGAATTCCATGTCCGTAATACCCAACGCCGCAATCGTATCGAGCGTTCCTTCAAAGTCCTTCTCGAACTCATTACGATACGTATAGGAAACCATTCCAGGTGCCTGCGGAAACAGCGGCTCGGCAGCCAGCATCGTGGTGGCAGAGAGAATACAAAGAGATGACAGTAAGGAGGCAAGTATTGTTTTCATATTTCAGCCTGTTTAAGTAAGAGTTAGTCAATCGACCTACGAGAGCCGATTGTTAAAGTCGAGCAGGACGTGAGGATAGTAGCTGGTGGCCATGACACAGAAAGGCCGCTCGTTGTCTTTGTTTTCGTTGGCGAAATACTCCTCGAGCTGATCCAGTGGCATCGCCGGGTTGGTGTACATCGTAGGGTCACCGGTAGGTTCATCCGAATGCATGGCGAAACGGTCGGCGACGCGGACTTCTCGTTGCCATAGCAACCGTAGTATTCCTTATTGAGATCGTCGGCGACGAAGATCAAGAAGTTGACCTTTTCGCTGGCATCCTCCGCCGCCGCAGAGGAATGAGAAACGCAGGGGAAGATAGAAAATACTGCAGCAAACGCGAGCGTCTTTCGAGTGAGTGTTTGCATAGTGGGTTTTGAGTTTCTGGCTTTGGAACGTTCAGCTCTTAAAGGTAGCGAAACTCGTGGCGGAGTGCATCGAGTCCGCAGGGTCAAGCGGCAATCATTGCAGCAGGGCGGCAGCAATTTCTGCGACATAGGGAACCGCCTGTCGCTGAACACTCTTCAGACGCGACGCCTCGAACGACGAAAGACCATGTCCGTCAATGTGCTCCAGATCGTTGCTCAATTGATTCCAAGCCTCGACCAGATCTTCGGCTTCGTCTTGCAGTTTCCCAAGAAATCGCTGATCGTTCAGACGGCCACGCGTGTCCAACGCCTCGTGCAATCTCTTGCTGTGCAGGTAGAGATCGCTGGCGGCGCCACGAAGTGAATCACGATACGAACTCGGCCTGATACTTTTTTGATATCGATTCAGCTGTTCGTCCAAGTACTCGGCAGTTCCTTCCAACGCTGCGGCCGCTTGCACCAAGTTACCTAAGCTGCTGGTGGGAGCGTGAATTCCTTCGATGCCAAAGTCACTTCGAAGTTGCTGGCACGCGCGGTCAATCTCCGCAATCGTTCCACGGTTCAGCGAGGGGATCTGCTGCAGACTTTCGGAGAGCGAACCCCAGCTTTGATCGATCTGAGCAAACACATCACGCATCTGGTTGCGATCCCCACGCTTCTCGCAAAGGGTGTGAAACCGTTCCGATTGATGGTACAGGTCACGAGTCGATTCCAACACTCGCAATTGCTCTTCTGGTTTCAGTCGCACCAAAGATCGAAAATCTAGTTGCTCAAGGACACTTTCCATACTTTGGTGTAAGCGATGACCGGAAGCCAAGAGGTCGTCCTGTGAAATCGGAGGCTGTATCCGCAGCAAGTGATAAGTTTCTTCACCGCATTCACTGATTCGATCGAGTCGACGCGCGAGGTGAGGATTATTCTGTGCGTAAACGCGGCCACTAAAGGAACGCCATTGCCCCACCATCTCGGTGAACCGATCAACGATTTCGTCATAGCTCGATTGGTCGACACGGCCAGCTTCGTTGACCAATTGTTGACGCAACAATCGCAAGTCGTGTGTCAGTTGCCGGCATTCGTGCTGAGAGACGACCGCGATCTGCAAATCGTCCTCTAACGCTTGCATGTAGGTGCAAGCCTTTAGCATCACGTCGTGCAATGCATGGCGATCGTATTGCGGCTGAATGTTGAGCTGAGCTCCCATCAAGCCGCAGAGTTCATCACATTGCTCAATGGCGGCGGTACATTGATGGCTCAGGCCGCTGATTCGTTGTAGGTTGAAAGAGAATTGGCGATAGCGAGTGTCAAGTTCACGATAGGGATCGACGATTGGCGTGAGCGACGAAAGTCCGTCACAACGTTCCAGGAGCGCGTTTCCGTCGGCCGCGATCGCATACGCTTCGGACAACAAACCGCGGATTTCCGGGTGAGCCGCTGCTTCGGATCTTAACTCAGAAACCAATGGCGAGAATCGCTGATTGAACCTCACCAAGTTCTCTGCGTATTGGGCCGCTTCACGCGAACGGACATTGATTGACAACTGTTTGCGATCAACGGGCGGCCTGATGTTGGTGCCGGGGCCGCTGAAAGCTGGCGTGGTACCGAATCCTGATGGCAATTGAACTCGATACGGATCTTTGGCTGGCGTGGGCGTCTGCCCATCGGCTCGTTTCTCGGCTTCCATTCGCTTGATTCTCTCGCGTTCCAGCTGAGTCTCGGCCAATGTACGGAACAAGCCTTCGATCAATTGACCGCGTTGGGCCGAAGCCGACTTGCTGGGGAAAATCAGCGCAAAGCAGACGATTGCGATCGCAAGGCGACTCAAACTTGACATGTCAGTCTCGGCCGTGAGGGAAGATGGGTAGCGAACCAATACAATAAGTATACCAATGGAACGACGCGAGAACGAACTGCGTCGAATGCTCGATTTAGGAAACAGCTCTGGATCAATAAGGCAAAGGCTAAAGCAACATAGCTTCGCATGATGTTGCTGATCATCTTGAAGACACTTTCAGTTTCATCAATCGTTCTGAGTGTCGTACAATTCGGCTTCTACATACGAACGCACCGTCACGGGGCCAAGCAGACCCGATACGATCAAATCAGAGTCTTGTTGGTAGTGCTGGTAGCCAGGAAAGCCGAAACGGCCAGAACTTCGCTGGGTTTGATTTAGCAACCAGTCGGGCCATCGCTTGACGTTTGGCCCTCGATGTTCCACATCGCCTGGAAGTTGTTGATCTCCGATCAACCGGTTAGGCCACAGGTTCGTGACTCTCACTTCCAAATGATTGACTCCTTCGCGGGCACAACCATCGAGGCTCACACGGAACGGAGCTTTCCACAAAATGCCAAGGTCTTCGCCGTTCATCAAGATGTGTGCAATCACAGCAACGTTTCCCAAATCGAGTTCAAGCGAAAGGTTCGGATCGATCAGCTGTTTGGGAAGATGAAACTGTTTTTGATAGGTTGCTGTTCCGGAAAAATGGCGTATCCCTTGGTCGGGCGAAGTAGACCATGAGATCAATTCATCGAACTTTGCATTGCTGGTTGTACCAAGATTTTCCGGAAAGCTGACGTCCCAAGGGCCTGTCGATTCAATCGGATCAGGCACCGATTTCACACGAATTACTTTTTCTTTATCCAACGATGTGCGAAACAGAACTCGGCGATCGGATCCGTCGCTGCAGTGCCAAAGGCGAGAGATACAAAACAAGATAAAGCCAACATCGTGAGATTGGGAACTGCTTGTTGGCTGCCGCGGTGAGTGTTCGTTTCTTCATTTCTTGCTGCTCGGATACTGTGACGTGACCCAACGGACTCGACCTCCGCTTGCTTCACGAGCTGAAGGTCGAATACTCGAGTGCATTGGCATCGTTCGGCCGTGCTTACTTGGCTTCGATCGTTACCGTGCCGGTGATCTTATCCTTCAGAATCCAACGATCTGATGTCTTCATTGCTTGGACAGATACTCCGTCCACGAAGACACC
This sequence comes from Novipirellula artificiosorum, assembly GCF_007860135.1. Classification (NCBI taxonomy): domain Bacteria; kingdom Pseudomonadati; phylum Planctomycetota; class Planctomycetia; order Pirellulales; family Pirellulaceae; genus Novipirellula; species Novipirellula artificiosorum. Next base: position 561,061 of record NZ_SJPV01000003.1, on the reverse strand, counting down.
TGTTGTACGGTTTGCCGCTGGCAACTCAACGCGCGCCGTCATGCCTTTGGGAAGTGCAAGCGTGAGTGTGAAAGTCGACTCGTTCTTCCAATCGATTTCAATCGGACCAAGTACAGTGGGAACACGGCCGCGAGCGTACTTGAGACCGCCGGGGCAAGGCCGGATCATCGCATTGGTCCAGCCTGGGGTCTCCGGCTGAGCACCGAGCACACACCGCGGCAATAGGTTTGCAGGCGCAGCACCCCAAGCGTGGTTCCAGTCTTGGTTGGGCTTGTACTTCAAGTCCCAAGCTTCCCAGCTAATGGTCGTTCCGCTGTTGACCATATGTTTCCAACTTCGATCGCCATCCGCGACCATCAAGTCGATTGCCTTTTGGTCGCTGCCGTGGTTGAATAGGCCATCAAGGAAATACTGAGCCGCATAGACGCTGCATTGCATGTCTTTCTGCTCAAGCCACTCGATGACTCCCGCAAGTTTGTCCTGAGGAATCAGCCCGAACGCGAGTGGGAAGAAGTTGGCGTGGATGCTGCTGTGGTCGGTGCCCACACCGTCCCGGTAGATGCCCGCTGCTTCGTCGAAAAGCGTCATCTGAAAGGCCGCTTTCGCTAGCTCCGCTCGAGCTGCAAAGGCCTCCGCATCCTCACTCTTTCCGATTGCACGAGCCATTTCGACCATCCGCTCGAGTGCTTCGATATGAAAAGCGTTGACGACTGTGTTGATCTCGGTGAAGACAAATCCATCGCGTTCTTTCTGTGGCCAATCCACGATATCATGCCGATTTTGATCGATTTCGGCACTGCGAACCAAGCCATCCTCGCCACTGCGGTGCATCAGCGTCTTGGCCTTCAAGGATTCATAGCGATGCTTGAGCCACTCGAGGTCGCCAGAGTACATCCACTCGGCATGAGCCATGAACACCATATGCGGCGCCCACTCCGTTGGCCATGTGCCGTTTTCGATCAACCAGTCAAAGGTCTTTGCGGCCATTTCTACTTCATCATCCGCGTAGTAGTGACTCAACTGGTTCAGATACGCGTCGGCTTCGTACGGAATGCGTTCACGGTCGCCATCCACGTAGACTCCTGCAAACGTCGTTGCCTTGATGCTGTATTTGCACAATTCCCAAATCCGATTGAGCGTCTCATCAGAACACTCAAACGAACTGGCGTCGTCATTCCAATCGGACGCAAACGCGGCACGGCGGACGATGTATTCAGGCTTGAACTCTCCCTCCCAGCCTTCGATTTCCACCCACCGAAATGGCATGACGGGTAACCAGGACTTTGGCGTTAGCACCGCCGGTGGATGAGCACGCGTCGCTCCGGCCTGTTCTGTGTTTCGCACATCCACGGGTGTTGGCACGATCCAAGTTCCGAACTCTCCGCTACCCTTGCGAAATTCGCTGACGCCGTAGCGGACGGTTCCTGGTGGCTCACGATCGACTCGGCCGTCCACGAGCTTTTCGCCGAAATGAACCTTGCCCATCCCTCTGCCGCTGCGGGGAACACGCAGCGCAACGTTTCCGAACGCGACTTTGCCAAAATCGACAAGAGTGACGTTTTCGTCAATTTTCTTGACCGACACAGGCGACTGATCGGTGAGTGAGATGGAGTCTTCTGCTGGGATCTCGGGCAGCTCTTTGATGAATAGATTGCGGAAGCGGTAAGTTTGTCCCTGTTCGCCGTGGTGCTGGATACCGAGGTATCCCGACGCATCGGTTGTGTCGCGGAAGGTGACGGTGGGAACGCCGTTCAGCTCGATGGTGATGCGATCTTCAATGCACGTGACCACAAAGCGGTTCCAGCCATTTCGATCCAATGCATTGGCGATTGCGGGATCAGCGAAAGCCGCTTTGGATTCCTCTTCGTGCTCAAGGAACGGTTCCTCCGAACGTCCTGCAGTACTTGGCCAAATCCATCCACGTCGTGCCTCGTCATAGAGGCCGCCCGACCACCGCCGATCCGATCCATCGCACTCCGCCTGGTAGCCGAAGACTTTCTTCTGTGCGTCTGGGTCGACATGGCATCGGAACATGACACCCGAATTGGCAGCGCCTTCGGGAAGGTGAATCTCAACACTCAGCCGAAAGTCCGCATACTTCTTCTCCGTAACCAGGAAAAACTTCTTGTCGGCGAGGAGGTGAATCTCATCATCAACTACTTTCGCTTCGCCATGGGAATAGGGATTCCGCCAACCAGTGAAGTCCTTAGCATTGAACAAGGGCGTGTACCCGCGGCTAACCATCGCCTCGAATTCGGCGGAACCGTCTTGCTCAATCGTTGGCTTGGAGATTGAATTGTGAGTTGATTCTTGAGCGAAACAATTGACAAGGAACAAGAGGGGAATTAACGCCGGGGCTACGAGTTTTCCGAAAATGTCTTGGTGTCTCATGTTGTTGATCGGGCAATCAGTTTTCTGAAGATGCGAATCGGGTAACGTAACGTAACTTGAAAAGAGCTTGTCGGCTTATTGGCGGACGATTCTAACTCCGCGGGAGGTAATGCCCCAGTTGGTCCAGCGCCATTTTGTGGGCGATTTTGCTGTAATTTGCCGGATCAATCTCGGACGGCGCGGAAAAACACGAGTGCTTCATCCACACCAGGATTTGGGGTTGGGCCGTAGCGGTAGTCGCCAAGACTTTCGGTGATTCCGAGAACGGCCGAAACTCTTGGCGAGTTCCGCTATCCAAAAAGCAAGACGGGATGATGCGCGAGTGGTCTTTCACACCTTAATTTGAGGGTTGCCGCAACTTCGTAGTACGGACTTCCACCAAGAGTAGCGAGCTATTCCGCCAAGCCCGAAACACACATCTTGGGTAGCAAGATAGCGCTGCCGCGCAGGCCCCCATAGGGGCGTGCGCAACACACGGATGTCGTTTCTGGCCTTCGCCGAGAAGGGGCTACCTACCGCTCAAAGTCAGGGTCCCCGGCAGCCATCGCGTCCGCCTCGGCGAGCGCAGCTTCGTAATCGTCAAGCGCTTGTTGGTCTGCGTCACCGACGTGACCTTAGACGTTCATCAACCGACTGAGATTCTAAAACCGAAGCACTCATGCACCCCCAAATAGAGAATCCCGCCACTCACCGCCAGATCAACTCGCTCTCACCACAACTTCCGCGAATGCTTACTCGCTAGATTCTGTAAGTCCTTGACGCCTAACGAATTACAGCAAATCCGTTCTGTTCGGTCAAGCCTGTTTGCGATTCGGACGGTCGCGGAATTTCTCGGAGCGGGTTAACAGCGGTGTGTTAACCAGAGGTCATTTTATCCGCTGCGAAAGACAAATCCGTTTCCGGTTAACAACAGGGAGTCGATTCGCGTCAGGTTCGGTCGCGGAGTCGCTGCTGGTAGGTGGTTTCTAGTTGCCCCAACTGATCGAGCGAAAGCCCCGCAAGATCCGAGTCCGACGGATCGGTCTCGCCGACGATGTCCCGTAACATTTTGACCACGCGAAGTCGCTCCTCGAGCTTTCCGTCGAGCTTTCCGTCGAGCTTCGCCTGCTCGGTTCGCGCCCACTCGTCGCGTTCGGCCTTGAGCCGGTCTTCGTAGACTTGGCGTTCTTCTGGGTTCTTGGCGATCATTTCTAACACTCCTACGGCTTCGGTGAACACGGCACCCGGCAACCGACGGGCCAGTTGCTCGGCGGTTTGGTTTGCCGCCTCACGGAAAAAATACAACCACTGCTCTATCGGATCGGTGATAGGCTTATTATCGCTCGGAACGACGTACTTGGGTAGCTCGAAAACGTGAACTTGCAAGCAATCGCTGAGCGAAAGCCCCCGATCCGTACGAAGTTCAAATGCGTGCTGTAATGCGGGTTCTTCGCGGAACAAGACAGAATCGAGGATGCAGATGCTGATTGACGGGTTCAGGTCAGCGTATTGGTCACCTTCACCCAACTGCTCGATCAATTGCTTCGCTGCATAATACGTCAAACGTTTCGGTAACCCCAGCGGGCGAGTGGTTTGGACCTCGATATTGTATCGCCGCCCAACGCTGTCGGTTGCCTTGATGTCCAGAATCGACAGTTTGTCGACGTCGAAGTCCTTCATGTTGATCGGGTTCAGAATCCTTACGTCAACGATTGGGTTGGCAAACCGCAGCATCGCGTTCAAGAAATGCACCGTAATCCGCCAGTGTTCTGGGCTCCCGAGCAGCCGTTTGGCCGCGAAATCAACAAGCGGATCAATGCCGATGGACATGGCGAATTTGGTGAAGGGACGAACTAGGATATTTGGAAACGCTAAACCAATTATGAGCCCCATAGCGTCTCTCCGCTACACCCACCCCCACCGCATGCTTACTGCAAAACGACAACAACGGTCTTATGATCATCGACTGCGCCACTACATCCACGATTCGGGAGACCTGCTGACAGCCAAGAAACTGGGCGTTCCCCGTTCGACCATTCATGGCTGGCGCCACCATAACTGTGGACCAGTCGTTTCGCACGTCCAGCATTCGGAAACCGAAAGTTTGACCACCGAGATCGCGCGACTGAAACGGCAAAATGAAGTCCTGCGAGCTTGGTTGCGAGTGGCTTTGGTCTTGTTGAAACTGACCGCGTTCTCATTCGAGCGACAAAGACTGCCTGATGGAAAGAACAAGTCACGCCTTCTGCGTGCCATTGACCGATCCAGCAAAGCGATTCCACTGACGCGAGTTCTCCGAACCATCGGACTTTCGCCTTCACGTTATCATGCTTGGCGAAATCGGAAGCCTTGCGAACTGACCGATTATTCATCGTGTCCCAAAAGCCACCCGACACAAACAAGCGTCAACGGAAATCGCAACCATCCGAGAGATGGCAACGTCGGACGACTACCGACACGTTCCCACAAGTACTCTGTCTCGATTGGCGCAGCGGTTGGGAAGGGTCTACGCATCAACCAGCACTTGGTACCGGCTCATGCGACAGTACAATTGGCGTCGTCCCCGGAAACGAGTGCATCCGCCCAAGCCGAAAATCGGAATCCGGGCTGCGTCGGCAAACGAACTTTGGCACATTGATGCGACTTTGATTCGATTGCTCGACGGAAGCAAGATCTACCTGCATGCCGTAGTCGACAATTTCTCCAGACGAATCCTCGCATGGCAGACAAGCGAAGCATTTGATCCATCGATCACTGCAGAACTATTGATCCAGGCCGCCACGGGAATCGGGGAATCGGAGATGCCAGCGGTGATCGTTGATGGCGGGGTCGAGAACTACAACGCCACTGTCGATGCGACTATCGCTGACTTGCAGTTAAAACGAATCTTGGCACAAACCGAAATCACCTTTTCAAACTCGATGATTGAAGCATGGTGGCGAGTGTTGAAACACCAGTGGCTTTTCCTGAACACACTCGACACGTTTGCCAACGTCACAAGGCTCGTTGCATTTTATGTCGAGCAGCACAATTAGCAATTACCGCATTCAGCGTTCCAAGGTCAAACGCCGGATGAAATGTACTTTGGCACCGGGGGCAATGTGCCGGAGCGATTGAAGAGCGAACGATTGAAAGCAATAGTCGCACGCCGCGATTCCAATCTTGCGGCATCGTGCAGCGTTTGCCAAGAACTACCGAGTTCCATTGGAGCAAACCCGCCACCGATCAAGGCGACCTGACGACACCACAAAATGTAACGATCAACCAACCCCATCACACCAACTGTCTGAAGGTACGCCAAGAGATCGCCGACAAACTCAAAAACGACTGATCTCAACCGTGAGATCGCTTCCCAACGGGAGATCCAAAGCCGACTGAGGGTCAAGTCGAGCACGGCTTCCCGCAGGTTTCCCGAAATCCGCCCTCCGCGCCGAGAACTCGAACAAAAAATCCAGAATGTTTTGACAAACAGCTGGGCAAAAGCACGTCCAGTGGGTAGGTTTCGCGCTCTCGGTAAAAACGATGAGATCCGTTTAATCCCCCATTTTCGCGATGAAACGTATTTCGTCACGACTGAAGATTGCCGCTTCATTAGCGTGCCGGATTTTCATCCGGAATCGGGCTGCCGTGGGGGTCGACGGTTGGTGCGTTCGTCTCATCGTCTAGCCGGCTGCGCAGGCTTGCGTCCGTAAAGTGCTCGAGGCTTTCGGCGGCATGATGAATTCGCGTCGAATCGACTCCGGCGAGTGAGACGAGGTATTGTTCCCATAGCCGATGCGATCGAACCAATCCCACCGCCCACTGACGCCCCGATGAGGACAGCGCATCGTGATCCTCGGATCGGACGATGTCGCCTCGGTATACAAGCCAACGGACAACAGCGTAAACCGATAAGCGATCGGAGAGAAGAACGCTGGCCAGCTGATTGACGTCCATCCGGATCGATTGCCCCCGTTCTTCCGCCCGATACAACAACGCAACAACGTCTTCGGCCAAGATACTCAGGGTCAGCAAGCGGTGCCGCACTCGCTTGACCAGCACACCGTGGCGGGGCCCCAACGACACCGCCAAGATCATGATACCCCCCGCGGCGACCGCCATCATGCCCGCCGTGGACGTGCTTCGAAATCCAAACCAACCAGGGACCGTGATCGCGCCAAGATGTCCGAGCACGGCTGCTGCAGACGCGATGATCACACTCAGCGCGATCATCGTCGTCAATCGATCGGTCAGCATGTAGGCGGATGCGGGCGGAACGATAAACATCGCAACCACGAGAATGTTTCCGACGCTTTCAAAGCTGGCGACCGCCGTCACGGCAACCAGAATCATCAACAAGTAGTGCATCAATCGTGCGTTGAATCCGGTTGTGGTCGCGAGTGCTGGGTCAAACGAACTCAGCTTCAGCTCCTTGAAAAACAGGATCACAAAAAGCAGGTTAAGGATTGTGACGATGGAGAGCGTGACGACCGCCCGAGGGATTTCCCAATTCAAAACGTTCATCGTGTCAAGCGGCGTGAGTTCAATCGCTCCATATAGAACGCATCCTGGGTCCAAGTCAACGTGGTCCGCCGCCCGAACGATCATGACCAACCCTAAAGCAAACAGCGTCGTGAAGACCACGCCCATCGACGCGCCCTCGTCCACGTCACCGACGCCTCGAATCCACTCACTAAAAAATGCCGTCATGACGCCGACGATGACTGCGCCAAGGAACATGGGAAAACTACTACGACTGCTGGTGATCATGAACGCGGCGGCTAATCCGGGTAGCACCGCGTGACTGATCGCATCGCCCAGCATACTCATGCGGCGAAGGACCAAGAAATTGCCTAGCAGCGATGACGCGATGCCACAAAGCGCTCCCGCAAGAACAATCCAACCATCGAGTTGCCAAGTCCAACTGATCGCGATCATTGATTAGCGTTCCTTTGAAACGGCGGGTTCAAGGGAATGCGGACTGTCGGGCACCCGCGCTTGCGACTTCTGAAGCAACGTTTCCAATTCTTCAACAATCTCAGGTTCAAGAACGTGTTCAATGGCATCCGCGTCTCGATCCACTTTACTGGCGGCGATATCCGCGTAGGTGATCAAATAGATCTCCCAAAGTCGATGCTCCCGAGTCAACCTTGTTGCCTCCGCGAAGCCTTTGTCGGTCAAGCGAAGAACATCGTGCTTCGCTCGTTCAACGAGTCCCGCCTTCTCGCTTCGTCTGATCGAACGATTCAACTTGGTCGGCGACCAACTACGGCGAGTCAACAGATCCGAGAAGGCGATGAACGCGTTTGCCGATGGGGCCTTTTGGGGTTCGGACAATTCGTAAAGCGCACGAAGCAAGTGGTGACGGTTAACCGTGTTGTTCATACGACGACGACGAAGCAACCGCACCAACAACCCACGGCGAACGCCGAAAACAAGGCTAAACGCAAAGAAGACGCCGCATACCAATACGATGGTTGCACCTGAGGGCAGCTTGGAAAAAACGGCACTGATTCCCGCGCCAAGCATGCCTCCCATGGCCCCGAGTGCCGCGGAGATCATCACAATCCATTGCATGCGGTCCGTCCAAAAACGAGCCGAGGCAGCGGGAATGACCAATAAAGCAATCATCAAGATCAGTCCAACGGCCTGTAGCCCGACGATGCAGACCAGCACGACTAAGGCCATCAACGCAAGGTCGAGCAAGATCACAGGAAAGCCACGCGAACCGGCGAATCCCTCATCAAAACAAAGTAGCTTGAACTCCTTGAATAGCAATGCCGAAGCTGTGGTGCAGATCAGTGCAACCAACGAAATGAGCACGGCTTGATCAAATCCCATTGAGGCCGTTTTGCCGTAAATGAATGCTTCCAATCCAGCGGCGTTGCCACCTTGCATCTGGGTAACGATGCCAAGCAGTGCCATGCCGGCACCAAAAAAAACGCTAAGCACGGCGCCCAGCGCCGTGTCTTCCTTCAATCGGGTGAAATTGCGAAGTAGCAAAATTACGGCGACCCCCAACATTCCGCTGACGCTTGCCCCCAACAGCAAAAGTGGCAACGATTTCCCATTTCCACCCATTGTGGTTGCAATCATAAAGGCGATCGCGATGCCGGGAAGCGTCGCATGAGAGAGTGCGTCGCCCATCAACGCGCGCTTGCGCAGCAAAGTGAAGGTACCGACCACGCCGGCGGCACATCCGAGCAGGGTCGTCGCAATCACCACCACTTTGGTGTTGTAGTCACGCAGCAGAAAGAGGTCAGCCCACTGATCCCACAGAGGCCAGTGAAAAGCCTGATCGTTAAGCGACCGGTTCGGTATCCCGTCCGCGGCGAACAGACTCGTCGCGAGAACACACGGCAGCAAGATCCCTAAGACGGACCCTACGGCCAAATGACGAAACGAACGTCGGCGAATCACAACGATCGCTCCTGACGACGCATCGCTTCGGTGACCTCATCCAACAGCGTCAAACGACCGCCGTAGGTTTTCTGTAGATTTTCGTTGGTGTACACATCATTGACTTTGCCGTGTGCGACCACTCGCATGTTCAACATCACGCAATAATCGAAGTACTCCGAAACTGTTTGCAAGTCATGGTGGATCACCAGCGCCGTCTTTCCAAGGCTCTTCATGTCACGCAGAATCTCAACAATCGCTCGTTCGGTCGCCGCATCCACAGCCGCAAACGGCTCGTCCATCAGATAGAGATCGGCATCTTGTACCAGCGCTCGAGCAAGAAACGTTCGCTGTTGCTGGCCGCCTGACAGCTGACTGATTTGCCGACGCGCTAAATCGGCAATCCCCACTCGGTCGAGCGCCTGCATTGCCGCTTGTCGATGTTTCTTTCGCACGGGTAAACACCAACCGATCTTGCTGTAGAGTCCCATCGCGACGACATCCACCGCATCCACAGGGAAATCCCAATCTACACTTTCTCGCTGAGGAACGTAGCCAACGCGTTGCCGAGCATCGCGATAGGGTTGCCCGAACACTTCGACACGGCCTGAAGCGACGGGAATCAAGTCCATCACCGCTTTCAGTAACGTGCTCTTGCCAGCCCCGTTTGGCCCGACCACGCCAACAAGCGAACCGGCCGGAATGTCAAACTGAACATCCCAAAGCACTGGCTTGCGATGATAAGCGACGGTCAAATCGTAAACCGACAAAGGGACCGATTCTGTCACGGCGATGGACTTTCTTGCGAATTCAGCGAGAGCTTACCGAGCATGCCGGTTGCCGGAGCCGTTCCGCCAAGCGAACGTGCGACAAGGGTGATGTTGTGGTCGAGCATCCCAACGTAGGTCCCTTCATACGTCCCCCCTGCGCCCATTGCATCCGAGAACAACTCGCCACCGATACGAACATCGTAGCCTTTTGATTTCGCACCTTCGATCAAGGCATTGATGTTGTTCGGCGGAACACTGCTTTCGATAAAGACGGCTTTGACTTGCTGGTCAACGATCCGCTTAACCAGTTCATTGATCCGTTGCAGGCCCGCTTCGGATTCGGTTGACAAACCTTGGACCCCAAGCACTTCCAGCCCGTAGGCGCGTCCGAAATAGTTAAAGGCATCGTGCGAGGTAATCAGCACTCGACGATCCGCCGGGATGGAGCCGATGGCTTGAAGTCCGTACTGATGCAGGCGAACGAGTTGTTGCGAATAGACCTCGGCGTTCGAACGATAGTCGTCGGCATGCGGAGGATCGAATGCGGAAAGGGTCTCAGCGACGACCTCAACACATCTTGACCATGCCGAAACGTCCATCCAAACGTGCGGGTCATGGTGCCCACGCACGTCTTCCGGTTCGAGCAGGTAGGCCTCATCGATCTTCTCGGTCACCGCAATCACGGGCTTGCTCTTCGCCATGTTCTCAAACGTATCCGCCATTTTGCCCTCTAGCATCAAACCGCTGTAGAAAGTGACGTCACTGTTCATCATCGCCAACACATCATCGCGGCTGGCTTTGTGAAGGTGAGGATCGACGCCCGCACCAATGATTTGAGTCACCTGAACGTGTTGCTGCCCCACATGACGCACAATGTCCGCCACCATTCCAACCGTCGTGGTGACGGCAATGGGGTATTCCTTGGCGAAGACCGGTGGCGGAGATGACTGGGACGCTGATTTGCTGTTGGATCGCGAACAGCCCGTCGAGAGGATCACCAAGACGGCAGCAAAGGATCGTATCCAAATTTTCAATGTAGGTGCCTGTTGGCAAGAAAGCGGAAGAGGAGCGTCGTACGGCGTCGACGGACCGCCACCTTCGTCTCCTTGCAAAGTCAGCTGATAAGAAAAGAGCCGTGCCAAGAAAAGAGGATGCCGGTACCGATTCGGACGGCTGTTGCCCCCGCAAAGCGAATGGCCAACAACCCGTATCCCCTATCAGTCTAGCAATTCCGGCCGGTTCGTCGAGGGAGCCGCATACGGGCGTGACCTGCCAGGCGGCCGCGGGGTGGCCACAGCCCAAACAAGCCGGTTCCATGAAGTCGATGCCAGATGACCATGGTGAGAGGGCCCCCCCAGCCCAAGGCCGCAGCTCCCCAGCCAGAGCCGAATCGGGGAAGCTCCGCAGCCTCGTGATCGCACAATGCAAGCGGCGCAAACGCCGCGATTCAGCGCACCGCGCCGGTGGATACCAATTGGTCCGGCGTTGCTTCGCCTTCAACAAACGGATTGCTGCGAACCGGTCCCTGAGCAGGCTCCTCGACGCTGAAAGCGGTGGAGCAACTGACACAAGGATTGCTGCTATGGTTGACGCGAGGAACGCCCGGTTGGATGAATTCGGATTCCAATCGGCCGCGGTAGCTTTCCGGTGCGGTGACCATGGGAGATGCCGGGAACGGGCTCATGCCATACGGACGCGCATACCGGGCACCATAGTAGACCGGCGGATGCATTGCAAAATAGGGCGGGGTCCGGTAACCGCCGCCAAATCCACCGTAAAAGTTGTAGCCGGATCCGCAGCCGTAGCCGCCAAGGAACCCAGGATATTGAGCCGATGCACAATTGGCAGAGGAAAGGGCCGCCGCAATTGCGACCACGATGGCGATGGAGAGCTTATTCATGGAAAAACCTCTGAGGGATACCCGTTTTTGGGTGAGGGAGAGAAGTCGGCGAAAGCCCCCCGTGCTATCATTCACGCTAGTTGCCCATAACGACCGTTTCAACTAAATCATTCCAAACATTCGCATTTTCCATCCGTCGATGGCATCCTTTTTGGCTCCTTTTGGGCCGCGTCATTTGCAAAGTGCGATTTGATTATGTGAACAAGCCTTCAAAACGCGGCGAATCCTTGAAAATCGTTTGCATCATTCATTCGCTTTGCGGTGGTGGCGCTGAGCGTGTGATGGCCAGGCTCGCCGCCAGGCTATCCAAGCGTTCACATGACGTCGTGCTGGTCACCCTCGACGACGGACTCCATGATCGCCACGAGTTATCCGCTTCGGTCCGAAAGATCGCGTTGGACGTCATGGTGGATCGGCCCAGCCCACTGGCCAAGCTGCCAAATCTGCTCCGCCGACTGCGAGCGATTCGCCGGGCCGTGTGCCGAGAGCATCCAGATGTCGTCCTATCGTTTTGTGACCGGACCAATATTGACGTGCTGTTGGCCATGATCGGCAGCCCGATACCGGTCGTGATCAGTGAACGAAGCGACCCAGAACATCAACAACTTGGGCGTTTCTGGGAAGGGGTACGCCGCCGCGTCTATCCCAGGTCAGCCCGCGTCGTTGCCTTGACCTCGTCCATCGCCGAGACGCTTTCGCCGCTGCACCGTGACCGGATCGAGGTGATTCCGTCAGCGGTTGATCCGGTGGCGAGCGAGTACCGTTCGCAGCGAGAAGGGAACGTGATTCTTGGCGTCGGCCGCTTGGAGCAGGAAAAGGGTTTCGACCGCTTGATCGATGCTTTCGCGATCTTCGCGCAACAATCGGGCAAACGGTTGCCAACGCCCTGGACGCTACGCATCGTCGGTGAAGGTTCCCAGCGAGACAGCCTGCAAAGGCTGGCGAATTCACTTGGGGTTGCCAACTCGGTGGAGATGCCAGGCTGGGTACGCCCGATTGAACCGGAGTACGCCAAAGCATCCTTATTCGTGCTGCCTAGCCATTACGAAGGGTTTCCGTCGGCGCTTCTCGAAGCAATGGCAGCCGGATTACCTTGCATTGGGATGCGATGCCAAAGCGGCGCGGTGGAAATCATCAAGCATGAGTCGGACGGGCTGCTGTGCGATGACAATGTGAACGCGCTCTGCGAAGCGATCAAGCGGTTGACGGACGACCCTGAACGATGCGCCCAATTGGCAGCGAAGGCATCGGAAGTCAGCGACCGTTTCGGCTGGGAATCCATGGTGACTCGGTACGAAGCGGTGCTGCGGGAATGCTGTGTCGGTGCGCGGTGATCGGCACAGAAGGCGTGGTAAGCCCGCTTTCTATCTGGGGGGCTGCAAAAGCATCCTGGGCAATCCGAAGGTGTTTTCGTAAGCTTTAGCCGTTCGCAGACACTTTTCAGAACGACGTTCACAATGAAATCACGATATGGCCAACACAATTGTCATCTTTGGCGCCTCAGGCGATTTGACCAGCCGCAAACTGATTCCGGCACTTTACCGATTGTTTCAAAAAAACCGACTTCCCGAAGGTTCACTGATCGTCGGTGTTTCCCGGAGCAATTTCGAACACCAACAATGGCGAGATTCACTTCGCACCAGCGTTGAAGAATTCGCCAACGATTGTTTTGACAATGAAACATGGGCTCGTTTCGCTGACACGCTTTACTACCTGCCAGGTGATATCAAAAATGCAGACGACTTCGAATCGCTTGCCGAATTCTTAGACACGATCGAACCCGAGCATCATTCGGGGAGGTTGTACTATTTGTCGACCATGCCTCAATTGTACGAGGAAGCAATCAAACAGCTGGGCGCAGCCGGCTTGAATAACGACGAAACAGGTTTTCGACGCGTGATCATCGAAAAACCGTTCGGTACCGATTTGAAGTCGGCTCGTGCACTCAATGCCTCGATTCACGGAGTGTTCCGCGAAGATCAGATCTACCGCATCGACCACTATCTTGGCAAAGAAACGGTACAGAACATCTTTGCCCTTCGGTTTGCGAATCTGATCTTCGAACCTATCTGGAATCGGCGTTATGTGGATCACGTTCAAATTACGGTCGCGGAAGAAGTCGTAATTGGTCGGCGAGCGGGATACTATGACACGGCAGGAATTTTGCGTGACATGTTTCAAAACCATCTTTTGCAGTTGATGATGATCACCGCGATGGAACCGCCCGCTCGTTATGATGCGGCGATGGTACGAGACGAAAAGGTGAAAGTGCTGCACAGCATTCGCAGGATGACGGGCGGTGACTTCGCCTCCGACACCGTTCGCGGGCAATACAAAGGGTACCTAAAAGAAGAAGGCGTGCCGGCCAATAGCGATACCGAAACCTACGCGGTCTTGAAGCTCTACTGTGACAATTGGCGTTGGAAAGGGGTGCCCTTTTATCTCCGTAGCGGCAAAGGGATGTCATGCCGAACAACGCAGATTGTTGTTCAATTCAAGAACGTTCCCCATATCCTGTTCGGCGAAAAGACACGCGAACCGGTGGGGAACCGATTGGTGATGCAGGTCCAGCCGGCTGAAGGAATTCAGCTGCACTTTGAAACGAAGGTGCCCGATTCGGAAATGAAAACGCGAACCAGCACCTTGGATTTCAGCTTCAGCAATACGCCGGGCGGCAAGTCGCTGCCGGATTCCTATCAACGGTTGCTGTTGGATGCGTTGACCGGTGACGCCAGTTTGTTTGCTCGAAGTGATGAAGTTGAATTGGCGTGGGGGATCATCGACCCCATCCTCGCTGCGTGGCGAAGCCCTGCAGCACCGCCGCTGTATGAGTACGAAACGGGATTGTGGGGGCCACCCGAATCGACGCAGTGGATGTACAAGCAAGACCGGGAATGGTTTGACGTCTGCCCAGTGCTTTAAGAACCTATCCAGGCTAACGGTTTGCGAACACTTGCATCAGAAACATCATCGACCGCCGTTCGATTCCGGGCGACGTACTTTCGCGAGGTCCTGCGACATTAAGCGTCTCTGGCCGTAAGCTATCGATCCATTGTCGCGCCAGATCAACGTCGTCACGATCGAGACGCGCGAGCAAAAAGTCTTTGCTCAACCGGCGACAAATTCGATACGTCAACAACGTCCCGCCAGTCAATTTCCGTTCGTAGAGAATAAGCGTTGCGTCGCTGTCCACGACATTCAATTCGGTGCGTGCGGGGTAATCTCGCGAGTCGGTTTCGGTCAGCATGTAGCGACTTGGGATCGAACCATCTTCGGACAACCTCGCCGCTGGGCACCACCCACCGTGCTCGATGCCCAACGCAATCGCACACTCAAGTCCAGCGCGGTCAACCCCTGTCTGACCGCCGGAAACGATCTTGTTTGGCACAAAGGGAGCGGCTGGTGACTTCGCGTTCCTTCTCATTTCAATCCGTTAGGGGGGACTCAACAAACGGTTCGCGTGATGGTGAATTTGATTCATCGGTTGCACCAGTTTACCAAATCGGTGCCATGATTTTGGCAAGGGTGCTTTGAAGAGCTTGCGTTCGGGAAGTGTGGGATGGTTGATGGCCAACTGCAAACTGTGCAGCCCGATGCCGACATCCATTGAGTGTCGCCCACCATACTTTCGGTCGGCCCAAACGGGATGCCCCAAGTTTGCAAACTGAACACGAATTTGGTGTTTGCGGCCGGAAAGCAACTGGACCGCCACCAGTGTTTCGGATTGCGATTTCGCGAGGGTCGCAAACCGCAGCCTTGCCAACAGTGCATTGGGGGTCGATTCGCCGCAAACGCGCATCCGCCGTGCGGCATCATCTTTGATGACGAAATCACTCCGTTCGCCTGCCTCGTCGCGGAGTGCACCCTCGAGCATGGCAAGGTAGATTTTGGATGCCCGGTTGTTTCCTTGACCCGAGAACTGGGGTGCCAATCGGGACGCCGCCTTGCTCGTTTTGGCCATCACGATCACTCCGCTGGTCATCGCGTCGAGTCGACTGACAATCCCTAAAAAGGCCCGTCCAGGCTTGTTGTAGCGTGTTCGCAAGTACTCGCAGCCGAGCCAGTGGAGCGTCTGCTCCCCTTCGGCCCCCATCGTCGCCAAACCGGCGGGCTTATCGACCACCAACAAATGGTTGTCTTCAAAGAGAACGTCAAACACTTTCCGTCTCAATCAATCGGAGCAAACGTGGAACGAACTGTCGCAGAGCCCGTGACCGATGACTAATCGCTCGCTTGACTGCCAGATCCAGATCGCCAAACGTACGATGGTATTCGCGAATGATGAAAAGCGGATCGTACCCGAAGCCGGCTGTACCCTGTCGCTGGTGTGCGATTCGTCCGGTGCATCGAGCATTCGTTTCGATCCGGACATCGCCATTGGGATCGGAAAGGCACAGGTAGCTGTTGAAGTGCGCGATCCGTTTTTCATCCGGAACCTCCGCCAATTCTCTCAGCAGCTTGTCGTTATTCGCTTCGTCATCGCCATGCTCGCCTGCATAACGTGCCGAGTAGACACCGGGCCGACCACCCAACGCATCGACCGTCAATCCGCTGTCCTCGGCAACCACCCATTGGCCAAGTCGCTTCGCCTGTTCGGTCGCTTTGATCGCCGCGTTTTCCGCAAACGTTGCTCCAGTCTCTTCGACGTCGATCGAATTGGGAATCTCAGCAAGCGACCGTAGCCGAATCTGATCCTCAGGAAGAAGCAAACGCAACTCGATCAGCTTCTTGGGGTTGTTCGTTCCGACCACGAGCTGAAACATGTTGTTTGCCTTGGTTCGCATTACATCAATGATCACTGAATGGGATGCCCCTCCAACACGATTCGAGCGACCAACGGCAGCGAGCGAACGTGATTCGATCGGTACCTCACTTCGCATGCGGCCGTGCCGCACTACGAAAGGAATTCGCGCTCGACGAACTTCGTATCGTGACGACCTTCGACGAACTCGGCGTGTTGCAACACTTGGTCATGGAACGAGGCGGTGGTCGCGATACCCTCGACTTGGAGTTCCATCAACGCTCGTCGCATTGTCGCGATCGCTTCTTCACGAGTCGAGCGGTAGACAATCAACTTGCCGATCATCGAGTCATAGTAGGCGGGGACGGTGTAGCCAGCGTACACGTGCGAATCAAAACGGACACCGAGTCCGCCAGGAATAAAGATCTTGAGAATCTTTCCCGGGTTCGGTTGGAAATTTTTGTCGGGGTTTTCCGCGTTGATCCGGCACTCCATCGCCACGCCGCGACACTCAATTTGGTCTTGCGTGAAAGACAGTTTCTCGCCGCCGGCAACACGAATCTGTTCACGGATCAAATCGACCCCCGTGACCATCTCGCTGACGGGATGCTCCACTTGGATGCGCGCGTTGACTTCGATGAAGTAAAAGTTATTGTCGGCATCGACGATGAACTCGACGGTCGCCGCGTTGCTGTACTCGGCACCTTTGATCATTCGGACGGCTGCGGCGCAAATCGCTTCACGTCGATCCGCTGGCAAGCTTGGGCTCGGCGCTTCTTCGATCAATTTCTGGTGCCGCCGCTGGACGCTGCAATCACGCTCGAACAAATGGCACACATTGCCATAATTGTCCGCAATCACTTGGACTTCGATATGCCGTGGGGAGCCGATGTACTTTTCCAGATAGCATCCACCATTGCCAAAGGCCGCTTCCGCTTCCTTTCGAGCTTGGGAAAATGCGGTGGCAAGCGATGCTTCGTCCTCGGCCACCCTCATTCCCTTACCGCCACCGCCCGCGGTTGCTTTGATCAAAACGGGATAGCCGATCTTCGCAGCGGTGGCGATGGCATCGGCGTCATTTTCGATCAGCCCGTCGCTGCCGGGGACGACGGGAACTTCGTTTTCGATCGCCATCTTCCGCGCGGTATTCTTGTCGCCCAGCTTTTCCATCGCTTGGGGACTCGGACCGATGAACTCAAATCCGCTCGACCGACACACTTCGTTAAAATGGGCATTCTCGGCCAGGAAACCATAGCCGGGATGAATCGCGTCAACGCCGGCGACTTCCGCTGCGGCGATGATTTGGTCGATTTTCAAGTAGCTATCGGCACTGCGTGGTTTGCCGACGCAGTAGGCTTCGTCGGCCAATCGGACGTGCATCGAGTCGGCATCGGCTTGGCTGTACACGGCCACCGAGCGGATGCCCATTTCACGGCATGCACGGATCACACGTAAGGCTATTTCGCCACGATTGGCGATTAGGATTTTCTTGATCAAGAGAAGTTCTCTGCGAATGCGATTACGCGTTAGGATCGACGCGGAACATGGGTTTTCCAAAATCAACCGCTTGTTGGTCGACTACCAAAATCTCGGTGATCGTCCCGGAGCACTCGGCGGGAATCTCGTTGAACACCTTCATCGCTTCAACGATGCAAACAATGGTGTCTTCGCTGACACGTTGGCCGACCTTCACGAAGGGGGGCGATTCCGGTGTCGCTTTGGCGTAAAAGGTTCCGACCATCGGCGCATTGATGGTCACCGTGCCTGCGTGTTTGTCCGTTTCGCTGGCAGGCACCGCCGTTGCGGGCGACGAGATCGCGGCCGCAGCGGCATGATGGACCACCGCCGGGGCAGCGGCGCCACGATTCAATTTGATCTTTTCGTCACCCTGTTGCAGGTCAACTTCTGACAATTCGTGTTCTTCCATCAACTCGATAATGGTCCGGAGCCGTTCAATATCGAACACGTTCTGGCTCGGCTTTCCGCCTTTACTCATATTTGATTCACCGTCAGTAGCATTGACGTTCATGGTTAAAATGGGGACTCGCCCGAAAACGGATTTTTGAAAGGCCAAGTTTTACAGCACAACGCGACAATCATCGAGGCCCTTTGCCAAACCGCTGAGCACTTCGCAGCCCGTTGCGGTCACTAAGCAGTCGTCCTCAATCCGAATACCGAACTGATCTCGCAAATAGACGCCGGGTTCAACGGTCACAATCATGCCAGGTTGCAGGATTTGATCGCAGTTGGCGCTCATTCGAGGAGATTCGTGGATTTGTAGGCCAATTCCATGGCCGAGTCCATGGTTAAACTCGTTGCCAAAGCCTGCTTTTTCAAGCATTCCACGGGCAATTGCGTCAACCTGCTTGCCTTCGACGCCGGGGCGGATCGCTTCAATTGCGGCCAATTGTGCTTCCAACACCGCTGAATAGACTCGTTGAAAAGCCTGCGAAATTGGCCCAATCGTCATCGTTCGCGTCAAATCGCTGGCATAGCCCTGAAACTTGGCTCCCCAGTCGATCAAGAGGGTTCCGGTGGACGGAATGTTGACCTCCGCTGGCTGATAGTGGGGAAGTGCGGCCGCAGCATCCAACGCCACGATCGGCTTAAAACTTGCCGATTCGGCGCCCAAGAATCGCATTCTTGACTCCAACTCATGAGCGATCTGCCGCTCCGTCCATTTCGTCGTCAGCATCGGCATCAGCGATTGAAAGCAGCGTTCGGCGATCGACACCGCCTCGCGGATGATCTTGATCTCCCCCTCGTCCTTGACCATTCTCAACTGCTCCACCGTCGAAGAGGTTTCGATCCATTCAACGGAGGGGCACTTCTCGCACCACTCGCGGTACTGCGCTAAGGTGACGTGGCCCGCCTCGATTCCAATTGGACCATAAGGGGAACTATTGATCACCTCTTGAACCAAGTCCACCAGTAATTGGCTGGGCGGACGAATCAGGGTCTGCAAACCGGGGCACTCTTCGGCCAACTGAATTTCGTACCGACCATCGCTCAGCATTCGGGTTTCCGAGGGCCCAATCAGTAAGTAGGAGCTATCGCCAGTAAAGCCGGAAAGGTAGCGGACGTTGATCTCGTCGGTCACCAACATCGCATCCACTTTGAGCGAGTCAAGCAATGATCGAAGCGCTTCGATACGGGGATTCATGGTGTGTGACTTCGTGTTAAAAGCGATTCCGCAAGCGAAATCGATCGTTTAGTGATGGTTGTGGGCTTTAGGGTCATAGTCGTTATGACGCTGGTTCACATGCACGTGCAATTGGGGATGATTTGCGTAAAGCCATTGCCAACCAATCTCCGTGACCGCACTGTTGTCCAAATAGAGCGATTCAAGGTAGGGCAACGTTGTAAGCGTTTTCAGTCCTTCATCGGTTACCGGTACGTCAATCAGATGGATTCCTCGGAGGGTTTTCAAAGTCGCGATATCGCGTGTCACCTCGTTGCTGAGGTTGCGGGACCCGAGTCGAAGTTGCCGAAGTTGAGGGATCGCTTTCAGCTCGGCAACGCCTGCCGACGTGCATAAGGAATGTGGCAAGTTCAAGAACCACAGCGATTGGCATCCGCCAAGCGTCTTGAGACCCTCATCGGAAATCGGTGAAAGTCGGAGTCGAAGGTGTTGCAAGTTGGGTAGCGAACAGAGCACCTTCATCGATGCGTCGCTTACCTGGCCTTGATCGAGAATGACCGTCTCAAATTCAGGATAGGCTTCCAACTGTTTCAGCATGTCATCGGTGACGATGAAATCCTCGATGTGTAGCTTCTTGTTGTGTTCCATCTTCAGCCGGAATAACAATCGCTCGAACTTGATTTCGGGAGCCAAATCGATCGTCACCGGGGCCGGTTCGCCGTTGTTTTTCCAAGCATAGACCACGGTACCGACGAACGAGACGGCCAACAGCGCGACCAACATGGCTCGCCGCCGACGCTGTTTCGCCAAACCTTGCTGAGCCTGAAACGCTTCAAGCGAATCAGCGTCCCACATTTCGCTGGCCACCCCCTCTTGGTCCAATTCGAGAGGTGACGAATCGTCATTTTGGTCAGGCGTTTCAGCAGTCATGGGGTGCAGGCGCAGTCGCTTCTTGCTCAGCGAATTTGGGCAGCGGAAACCGGGGTGTATCCTGGCATCGGGGTGTTGACCCAAAACGGCAACACCCCGATGCACAGAGGAAGCTTCATCGTGGAGCAGCTTAGCGAGACGATTGACCCAGAAACCGTCGTGCTAAACCATGGACGCTCCGACCACGTTGGGAGGCCAGCGAACGATTCCCGCAAAGCGTTCACCAACGATGAAGCCCCTGTTATGGTTTGTTCATCGAGCCACAGGTGTGACTGTGAAAGCGGGATTAACAACCGTGTGGCCAAAGTGTCAACGCTGATTTCCGACGATCGAATCAGATCGTTCAAAAAAACGAGTTTCACGACCGAAAACCTACGGCACCACTTGGCGAATGAACTCGGGATTCGGGTTACTTTTGCCTTTCCGCTCGCACTTGAAGAACTCGGCGACGTAGCGAACGGGGGTTCGTTTTTCGGGGACCTTGAATCGATCCCCTTTTTGCAGCACCGGCCGGTACTCATCCATTTGGCCGAATTGGCGTGTCCCGGCGGCCTGGCAAGGAAACCAGTGACCGTTGCCCTCACCGTCTTCCAGATAAAACTCGGGGTAGCAGTGTCCGGGGATCCAGACCATTCGCGATGGCACCTTGGCATTGCGACACAGCGCAACAAACAGACTGGTCATCTCCTCGCAGTCCCCCTTGCCGTCTCGCAGGGCGACCGATGCGTTTTTTAGGTCGCCTTCGACATACTCAACCTTCTCGCGTACGTAATCGTAGATCTGCTCGACCCGCTGCCAGTCGTTTTCTGCTTCCATCGCCGCCAATTCGCGTGACGCCGCTCGAATGATTGAATTCGTGGCGTCAATGTTCGGGCTGTTTCCGAAATAGGCACGCAATTCGCGGTCGGGACGAAGGGGGATGACCAAATCGTCGGTTCTTTCCGGTGCAAGCATCCGCGATCGCTCGATCTGCATCGTAAACGAAATTTCGGCTCGAGTCCCCGCAGGCACCCGCGGCATCCGGCATGCAACCTGTTTCACACCGCTGGCCAACTCGCGCACTTCCCAACCCGCCACCAGCGGATCGATCGTTTGGCTGACGACCGTCACCTTCTGCTCCGGCCAGTTCGTTGGCACCGGGAACGTGGCAAAGACATCGGTGCAAGTTACCGGTGGGTCCAGCACCATCCCGATCCGCCACGTGTTGGTTTGTGGCGAATCGTAGGTGATTCTTGAAGCGTCAGCCGTACCGTCCGAGGATCCCGATGGCTCCTCCTCCGTGCCGGGAGAACCACTCACGACCGTGTCATCGGCCACCGATTGACGACTCCAACGAAGTGCACCGACACCCGCACACCACAACGCGGTGCTTAGTAAGGTCCGCCGATTGACGATCGGGCGTGCCGACTTTTTTGAATACATGATCACAGTCGCCTGTTATGCGAGGAGCAAATAACCGAAACGGTCGAAGCACCATTGGATTTGACTCCAACAGGACTTCGACCGTCGCTCACTATTTCTAAGGATAGTTCAACCAAACGAGGATCCTATCCGTCGTTCTTCTAGTTTTGGAACTGGGACTGCGGCACAGGAACGGCTCCCGGAGGCAACGGCTCGGCGTTGATGATGCGATCACCACGAGCATCGAAGTCATCCGATAGCGTTGTTCCGCTGCCGTAGGTTTGGCCGTGATAGACTTCACCGCCAACAATACCGCCGCCAATGATTTGCTCGTTGTAAGGAATACCGCCGCCAACGACCTCTCCCGACAAATAAGGATCGCTGACAATCGGACCGTACGAATTCATTGAAGAGCCGCAATGGCAACCGCCGACTTCTTCGCCATAGCATGATCCATATCCCGTCTCGCATTGGCCGCAGTTGCCATAGCTGCCGTATCCACCGTAGCAATCGGAACAAGACGGACAACACTCCGCCATGGTTGCCGCACCGCATTGGGGATGACAACAAGTCGGTGCGCTGTAATGGGGTGCAGCCGGTTGCTGACGATTAAACAGGCCACAACGAGGCCGATTCAGTAGGCCACAACGCGGTTGAGGTTGAGGTCCGACCATCACAAGCGGCTGCTGAGGGATTTGCGTCGTAGGTGCATAGGGTGCGGGAGCGTAAGGCGCCGGAGCATAAGGTGCCGGCTGGGGTGCGGCAGCATAGGGTGCAGCCGTGTAGGGGGTGTAGGTGCTCTTGCACAAACCGCATTTTGCGCCGCGACCAAAACAAAATTGTTTCAATGTTCCGCACCCCGAACTGACAGTCAACAGCATGGCAGATGCCAGAATCGACATAATGCGAGTATTCATTCTTTTTCCCTTGACTTGCATAGTGAGCTTATTCGGTGTTCCCAAACGAGGAACCAGTAAAAACTAGGTCGTATTCGATGATGTGCAAACGCAACATCGTGTTTTTTCTGCAACAATTTGTTGTCACGCTTGCACGCCTCACTCCTGCTGTCGTTTTGCCCGCCCACAGATGACCATGCTTCGTCACTACAACCGACCGTTGTCTACGCTCGCCTTCTTGATGGCGATGGCGATCTCTGTTTGCGCAGAGCCCGCTACAAGTATTGAAGCGCCGAGCGAGAAGCTCTCCAGCCCACACGCATCGACTCTACCCCCTCCACAGCAAATCAACGCGGCACTGCCCGCGAACCTTCCGGCCCAGCTGGGAGATCGAATTTGGTTGATCAACACGCGGTCGATGACGCAGTGTACGTGTTGTGCCGATCTTGACGCCCCTGCGTTTACCGTTGCTCGCATGACATGCAATGGCGCCACGACGCGCTCGTCTCTCGGAGAATACTTGGCCGAGATTCGCAGCGACCGACCGTTGGTGATTTATGTTCACGGCTATCGTTTTGACTATTGCGAAGCAGTCGAACGAGGGCTGTATGTCTACCGCCAAACGGAGGCTCGGCGTTGCAGCGGGCCAGTCGATTGGGTGATCTGGAGCTGGCCGAGTGAACGGACGGAGTTCATCACACGCGATGTCCGTGAAAAAGCCAAGTATGCGGACACTCAAGGGCTCTATCTCGCTTGGTTGCTCCGCGAACAGGTACGTCGATCGGTGAAAACAAAATTGATCGGCTACAGTTTGGGCGGGCGAGTCGTGACGGGCTCCCTACACGCCTTGGCTGGCGGCTCCTTGGGCCATCGCACGCTTCCCGGCGAATCCGTACGCAGCGCCAAGGTGGATGTTGGGCTGATCGCCCCAGCTGTCGAACGAGATTGGCTGTCCCCGGGGGAATACCACGGCTTGGCGACATCCAACATCGAAGACCTGCTACTCATGTACAACCAGCGCGACATCGTCCTCAAACGGTACTGGTTCATTGACAAGGTGCGAGGCGCTGTCGCCCTTGGACTTGGCAGGATGCAATCGTTTGCACCTCGAGTCGATGGCACGCAAATCAACCTACGTGCCCGCGATTGCTCCCGTTCCATCGGGATCGCGCACGACGAGCTTGACTACTACAAGCAAAGCTGCGGCGCAGGACGCGAGATGGCCAAGCTCATCTCCGATCCTTCCGTTGGTCAGCGCTAGGGCGAGAGCCTAAGCATCGCGGGATCAATTACTAACGTAGTGGACGAGGCCACGAGTCCTGTAACACGGGACTCGTGGCCTCGTCCACTACCAAAGTCGTCACTTGTTGTTCACGCGATGCTAAGCATCGAGCTGAAAAACAGGTGCCGCCTTTTGCACGGGACGTTCGATCCTAAAGAAACGATCCTAAAGAAACTTGGTCAAATGGTACTTTCGTGCCAGCTCCTTCCGCTGCTCGTCGGGTAAAGATGTGATGTAGCGTTTCCAACCTGGACAAAAACGAGCGTGAAAACGCCACAGTCGTCCGAGAAGGGAGGCTGGGTTCTTGTCGCACTTTGATCGAAACCAGCAAGTCTCACATTGCGGTAGCGCCATGGGGGATCTCCTGTTAGAGGTCGGGATCGTATTCCGCCGCGTCTATCGATTGTCGTATTCCGGCGTTCCTGCTGCAACCTCGCTGCTGGCCCTGAGGACATTCCACCGGGGGGGATGGGATTGTGATAGACTCACGGGTATCACAGCTTCTGTTTCTCCTCGTCAAGGAACCTCACCATGCTGCTCCCGCAAACCAGGCTGCTCCAACGCTCTGCGATTCTCTCCACTTGCTTGCTCCTAACCGCGGTCTGCTCGGCTCAGTCAAACTCCAGCCGTTCAGGGGTATCGAAGATCGGCAGCGAATACATCCCGACCGACGCGGTGGTGACTGTCGTCATGACGGTTGCGGATACAATCGCCAACCCCGTCGCGGAAATGTATCCGATCGAGGTGGCGGAGGCGTGGTGCAAAGAGCACGTCGGCATCGTACCGAGCAATGTTGACCGGCTGAAGGTCGTTGCGGGGGCACCTGGACCCGGCGGGCCGATGTTGGCAATCATCGTGTCGCTGCGAAACGACGGTTCGATCGACAACGTGAATGCAAATTTGCTCGCGTCAAAAGAGCCGATCGATGTCGACGGGCACAGCGCCTATCGGTTGCGCAACCCTCCGGATACGGCAATGATGTTCCAGGACGCACGGACGCTTGTGATTGCAACGGACAACTACCTCGACGCGGTGCTGCGGGCGGCGAGCCCTGAAAGCCCGAATGGCCCGCTCGCGAAAATGGCAGCTGCGGTCAGCCACACGGGGAACGTAAGCATGTTGATGGCTGTCGAGCCCGTTCGCCCGTTGATCAAGGGGGCACTGCAAAGCAAGGCTGATCAAGTTCCCCCTCCGTTGCAGGAATTTACAAAGATTCCCGATCTGCTCGACGCAGTGCTCGTGCAGATCGACTTGGCCAACGAAGTCGACGGAGCCAAGTTGATCATGTTAGGACGAGATGACGCGTCCGCAGAGCAATTGTCGGCGATCCTTGACCGTGGTTTGCAAATGGGACGCCAGATCGGATTGGCACAAGCGAACCAACAATTGCAGGGTGACGATGCCGTGACCGAGGCTTCGCGTGCCTATGCCGATCGAATGGCCGACCGAATCCTTCAATTGCTAACTCCCGAACGCGACGGACGCAAACTGACGATCAGTGGCCCCGCAACCACAGGCATTGCCACTCAAGGCGTGCTGGTGGGGTTACTCTTGCCAGCCGTTCAAGCCGCCAGAGAAGCGGCGCGGCGTACAACGTCAGCCAACCATATGAAGCAACTTGCCCTGGCCATCCACAACCATCATTCCGTTTACAAGCGGATGCCGGGCACGATCAATGATCCCAACGGCAAGCCGCTACTGAGTTGGCGAGTGGAGATTTTACCATTTCTAGAGCACCAGGCGTTGTATGAACGATTCCATCTTGATGAGGCTTGGGATAGTCCACACAACCGCGAACTGATCACCGAGATGCCTGAAACATTCGTCAACCCTCGTCTTTCTGTCGAACCGGGTTCAACGGTCTATCGGGAACCGTCTGGAGACGAATACGTATTTTCCCCAGGAAAGGAAGTTCGTTTTCGTGACATCATGGACGGCACGGCCAATACCATCCTGTTGCTTGAAACCAATGCCGAACACGCAGCGATTTGGACACAACCGGATGGTCTGGCCATCGACCCTGACAACCCCATGTCGTTTGCAGATGGGCTACCAGGATTTCATGCGTGCCTGGCTGACGGCTCCATCAGACTTCTTACGAACGAACTTGACCCGAAGACCTTCAAAGCGATGTTGACAAAGGCAGGCAAAGAAGTGGTTCGTTTTTAGTGGGCCGTCAAGTTTGTAACGGCGAGTGGGGACGTAGTGAAATCCACTGTCCTATCACTTCGTGTCGACAGTCGACTCGTATTCCGACTCAGCTTGAATTGCGAGTAGGCGTTCGGAGTAGGGCCGGTTCCCACCGGCCAAATCACTTGAGAGTGTGGCCGGTAGGAAGCGGCCCTTCCCGAAAATTGAGCTGCGGCGGAATACTAGCCCGCTTCACGAAGGAGCCCCACGAGCGATTCGCACGATCGCTCGAGGCTAGCTTCGACCTTTGCGGCGACGTGCGGATTCGGTCAGCAGGATTTTTCGCAAACGAATGCTCTCTGGAGTCACTTCGACAAGTTCATCGTCTTCGATGTACTCGAGAGCGGCCTCAAGCGACAACTCGCGAGCCGGCTTTAGGATGACGTTCTCGTCGCTGCCGGCGGCGCGGACGTTGGTCAGTTTCTTTTCACGACAGGGATTTACGATCATGTCGTTGTCGCGAGCATTCTCGCCGACAATCATGCCTTCGTAGACTTCTGTCCCGGGGGGCACAAACATTTCGCTACGGTCTTGCAACAGAAACATTGCGTGAGGCATCGCCTTGCCTGAGGTCATCGAAACCAACACGCCGTTGGCTCGCTTGGGCACTTCCCCTTCAACGGCCCGGTAGCTGTCGAATCGGTGATGGATGATCGCGGTGCCTCGTGTGGCATTCAAAAGTCGCGTTCGCAAACCGATTAAGCCACGAGACGGAATCAGGAATCGAATCAAGCTGTACTCACCTCGTTGTGCAATCTCTTCGACTTGGCCGCGACGGTTGCCGACCAATTCCATCACCGGTCCCATCGCGTCGGTCGGCACCTCGACGCGCAGCGTCTCGAAAGGTTCATGGTTTTTGCCGTCAATCTCTTTGAAAATGACACGTGGTTTCCCAACGCTCAGTTCGAAGCCCTCGCGACGCATCGTCTCGATCAAAATCGCCAAATGCAAAACGCCCCGTCCTTTGACCGCATAGGCTTCGGTCCCCTCGATCATCTCGACGCGAAGCGCCACGTTGCGTTCGAGTTCCTTTTCAAGGCGGGCTTTCAATTGCCGTGTGGTCACGTACTTGCCTTCACGCCCGACCATCGGCGAGTTATTCACGCTGAAGACCATCTCCAACGTGGGTTCGTCGACTTTCAACCGCGGCAAAACTTCCCCTGAGTCGACGGCCGTGATCGTGTCACCAATCTCGACATTCGCCAAACCTTCGATGGCGACAATCTCTCCCGCTTCGGCTGATGCCGCAGCGGTACGGCCCAGCATGTCGAAGACATACAGATTGGCAATCTTCACCTTCTTGACGCTGTCTTTTTGATGCAGGTCAATCATCTGGCCCGCTTCCACCGTTCCGGCGGCAACTCGGCCAATCGCGATCCGCCCCACATACTCGCTCCAATCGAGTGTGGTCACCATCATTTGCAAGGGCGCTTCGTGATCGACTTCTGGCCCCGGCAGCGAATCGACCAACAAATCCAACAACGGGCGCATGTCGGAGGTCGGCTTGCTGGGGTCGGTGGTCGCGTAACCTTCCTTACTGCTGGCGAAGACATAAGCTGCCGCATCAAGTTGCTCTTCCCCCCCCAGTTCGGCCAACAATTCCAGCGCCTCGTCAAGTGCTTCGTGCGGCCGGCCATCGGGCCGATCGACCTTGTTCACCACGACAATGGGACGGCATCCCGCTTGCAGGGCTTTCTCGAGCACAAATCGCGTCTGTGGCATGGGCCCTTCGGCAGCATCGACCAACACCAAGGCGCCATCGGCCATCTTAACAACCCGTTCGACTTCGCCACCAAAATCGGCGTGACCCGGTGTGTCGATCAGGTTGATCTTTACGCCCCGGTAGGGAATGGAGATGTTTTTCGAGAGGATGGTGATCCCACGCTCTCGTTCCAAGTCATTGGAGTCAAGGATCCGCTCGCCTTTGAGCTCCGTATCACGAAATTGCCCACTTTGGCGCAACAAACAATCGACCAGCGTTGTTTTCCCATGGTCAACATGAGCGATGATTACGACGTTTCGAATGTCATCTCGACGCACAGGCTTGGTCTTTGAAGTAGGAGCAGAGAGGAGAGAAGTCGGCATGGATTGGCTTTACAGTTGCTTGCGCGCTTTTTGAAGTAATCGGAACGGTTCTTCACTATTCGATCCGTATCAAACCTGCTTTTGAGCGATTCGTCGAGCCGAAACTTTCCTGCCTCGCCATCGAGCCCCCTTGCAATGCACCTACGGGGAATCGGGACGTCGTTAGCGCCAAACGGCATGCGAATATTTAGAAGTCTTCCGGTGTACCGTTGCCAGCGGCCGTACGCTATGCAATATTCACACCCGCGACAATTCGTCCACTTTGGCACACTCGGCGTTTGATCGGAAATCGACTCCAAACGTCACGTTTGTGTTCCAGCCCTGAGCTTGCGATGGCATTGATGTCCCACCGCAAGCTTTGAACCGAACCGAGTTTGTGATTTTTTTCACAATCTGCGAAATTTGTTGGAGAGTTAGGCAATTTTGCGGTTTTGCGGTTTTGCGGTTTTGGGGGGAAGGACTCGTTGCTGCTTTACGGCTAGTCACTTGCAGACCGTTTCTCGCACTTCAAACATCCCGCGTTTCAAAGCTCATGACAACGATCAAACAGGGTTTGAACTTGCCCATCTCGGGAGCACCCGAGCAGCACGCCGAGGTTGCTAAGCACATCAACCGGGTGGCGTTAGTGGGTGATGATTATGTTGGCATGAAGCCAACGATGTTGGTTTCCGAAGGCGACCATGTTCGTCAAGGCCAAGCGGTCTTTGAGGACAAGAAGACACCGGGAGTGCTGTTTACGGCGCCGGCGTCGGGCAAGGTTGTCGAAGTCAACCGTGGAGCGAAACGCAAATTCGAGTCGATGGTGATCGAGGTCGAAGGAGACGACCGGACCGAATTCGACGGCGCAAAAGGGGCCGATCCGCTGTCTCTTGGTGGTGAACGGGTCGAACGCGAATTGCTGGCCAGCGGGCTATGGACTTCATTGCGAACTCGGCCGTTTGGCAAGGTACCTGCTCCGGCAAGCCGGCCGAATTCGATTTTTGTCCAGGCGATTGATACGAATCCCCTGGCGGCTGACCCCGCGGTCGCGATGAGCAGCCGCAAAGACCAATTCACTCTTGGGCTCCTCGCTCTGACTCAGCTCACCGAGGGCAAGGTGTTTGTCTGCACGGGCGAACAATCCGAAATTCCTGGATCCGGCATCGACGGGGTCCAGGTCGAGACGTTCACCGGCCCTCATCCTGCCGGACTGGTCGGGACGCACATTCATTTTCTCGACCCGGTCGGGCCCCATAAAACCGTTTGGTACATCAACTATCAAGATGTTTGTGCGATCGGATCTCTTTTTCAAGACGGAATCCTCGATACGCGAAGAGTCATTTCCTTGGCGGGGCCGCTTGTCAAGCAGCCGCGGCTACTGGAAACGCAATTGGGCGTCGACGTTGGCCAATTGATCGAGGGCGAAATCGAGCTCCCGGATGATGGAGGTTATCGAGCGATTTCGGGGTCGGTGCTCTACGGGCGTGCTGCGACGGGGCACTACGGGTACTTGGGCCGCTACCACAATCAAATTTCGGTGATTGCAGAAGGGACGCAACGCGAGTTCTTGGGCTGGCAGATGCCTGGCTTTGAAAAGTATTCGACGACTCGCGTCTACGCATCCGCCGCGACGCCGAATAAGAAATTTGCATTCACGACCTCGACGCACGGCAGTGTCCGAGCCATGGTGCCCCTTGGTACCTACGAGAAGGTGATGCCGCTGGACATTTTAGCGACTCAGTTATTGAGATCGTTGATCTATCGTGACACCGACGAAGCTCAGCAGTTGGGCGTCTTGGAGCTTGAAGAAGAAGACCTGTCGTTATGCACGTTCGTTTGTCCCGGGAAGTATGAATATGGTTCGCTGATACGCGAAAGTTTAACGACGATCGAGCGAGAAGGCTAAGCGAGAAGGTTAGAACGTCGCCGGGACAGGCTGTTAGGCTTTCTGGCGAAGCAACAGACAAAGACTCATCCATCCCGATTTTGGGAAAACCAATCATGAAAGCACTCCGCTACGCTCTCGACAAAGCCCATCCTTGGTTCGCCAAGGGCGCTTTACTTGAAAAGGCGTATCCTGTTTACGAAGCGCTCGACACTTTTTTGTACACACCTGGTGAAGTCGCCACGGGAAGCACACATGTTCGAGACGCGATCGATCTGAAACGAATGATGACCACCGTGGTGGTGGCGCTGATCCCTGTGACGCTGTTTGGGATGTGGAACGTGGGCTATCAAGCCAACTACGCGTTCCAAGAAATGGCCGCAGCGGGGATGGAAACGTCGGGCGATTGGCACCATATGATCCATGAAGCGATCGGATTTGGCCACAACCCAAGCAATTTCCTCGATAACTTTGTACTCGGGGCCATTCATTTCTTGCCGATCTACATCGTTTGCATGTTCGTGGGTGGCCACATCGAGATGATTTTCAGTGTCCTTCGCGGCCACGAAATCAACGAGGGCTTTTTGGTGACAGGGTTACTGTTCCCGCTCACCCTGCCACCAACGATCCCGCTTTGGCAAGTCGCCTTGGGGATTGCCTTTGGGGTCATTGTGGCAAAGGAGGTGTTCGGCGGTACCGGACGAAACTTCCTCAACGTGGCACTGACCAGCCGAGCGTTTCTGTACTTCGCCTACTCAGGTGAGATCAGTGGCGACAAGGTCTGGACGGCGATGGATGGGTTCAGCGGTGCAACGGCGCTAGGTCAAATGGCCAACGCCGTCCCCAGTGAAACCATCGCAAATCCGGCGATCGCTTCGCTGGGCTCCATCAGCTACTCCTGGGGTGCATCGGAACCGATTAGTTGGATGAGCGCTTTCTTGGGGACGATCCAAGGATGTGTCGGTGAAACCAGCACGTTGCTCTGTCTTGTCGGGGCTGCCATTTTGATTGCTGCTGGGGTGGGTTCTTGGAAGATCATGCTGGGTGTGCTCGGTGGCGTTTTCGTCACGGCATCGCTGCTGAACGGCGTCAACCCTGGGACCAATCCGATGATGGGTGTTCCGTTCTACTGGCACTTCGTTCTGGGCGGCTTGGCATTTGGATTGGTTTATATGGCAACCGATCCGGTCAGCGCATCGATGACCGAAAAGGGAAAATGGATTTACGGTGGATTGATCGGATTCATGACCATTTTGATCCGCGTGATCAATCCCGCGTTCCCCGAAGGGATCATGTTAGCGATCTTGTTCGGAAATGTATTCGCTCCATTGATCGATTACTTTGTGGTTTACTTTAACGTTCGACGGAGGGTCGCACGCTATGCAACAACGTGATTCAGTTTTCTACACGATTGCCGTCGCTGCGGTCTTGTGCGTGGTCTGCTCCTTAGCGGTTAGCGCTGCGGCGGTTCGGCTGCGACCGAAACAGGAAGCCAACAAGCTGCTCGATCGCCAACGCAACATTCTCGATGCGTCGGGTTTGGCGATGGGCGAGTTTGGGTTGCCCGCAAATCGGCTTTCCCGCGGCCAAGTCGCGGATCTGTATTCGCGAGTTAGCGAAGCATTGGTGGACCTTAGCACCGGTAAATACAACACCGAGTTGAACATCGAAGAGTACGATCCTCGTGAAGCGGTTGATAAACCGGAAATGAGCATTGCGATCGAAGACCCCGAATATGATCTCGGGGAACAACGCCGCGAAAAAGTCGCTCGCGTGTTCTTTGTCAAGAAGCCAGGCGACGATCGAATTCAACAAGTGGTGCTACCGGTTTACGGCAAAGGACTTTGGTCGACGCTTTACGGCTACCTTGCTTTAAAGAGCGATCTAAGAACGATCGAGGGTCTGACTTTTTATGAGCATGGCGAGACCCCGGGTCTTGGCGGCGAAGTGGACAACCCAGCTTGGAAATCCGAATGGTCGGGTCAGAAGCTTTACGACGAGAGCGGCAAACCAGCCTCCTTGGTGTTTAAGGGCCCGGCACCTCCGGAAAACCCCTATGCAGTCGATGGATTGTCCGGTGCAACCATTACCAGTCGTGGGGTCACCAATTTGATTCGCTACTGGGCAAGTGATGATGGATACGGGCCTTTTCTCGGCCAATTGAAAGAGCAAATCGCAGCCGAGTCGGCTGACAGCAAGCCTGATCAGGGAGACAAATAGCCATGGCATCCCCGAAAATCAAACAAGTCCTGTTTGGACCGGTCATCGACAACAATCCAATTGCACTTCAAATCCTGGGGATCTGTAGTGCCTTGGCAGTAACGACGAAGATGGAAACGTCGATCGTGATGGCAGTCGCGGTCATCTTCGTGACCGCATTTAGTAACTTGGCGGTCAGTGCAATTCGCCACTACATTCCCAGCAGCATTCGGATCATCGTACAAATGACGGTGATCGCATCTTTGGTCATCGTGGTTGATCAATTCTTGAAGGCTTACCTGTTCGACATCAGCAAACAATTGTCGGTCTTTGTTGGACTGATCATTACCAACTGCATCGTGATGGGTCGAGCAGAAGGGTTTGCGATGAAGAATGGCCCCGCCATCAGCTTTTTGGATGGGATTGGCAACGGCATCGGATACGGCATGGTATTGCTTGTCGTTGCATTTTTCCGAGAGTTGTTTGGTAGCGGTACCCTGTTCGGAATCGAAATCCTGCCGCTGACGCGGAACGGTGGTTGGTACAACCCGAACAACTTGATGTTACTCCCTCCGAGTGCGTTCTTCCTGATCGGTTTCTTGATCTGGGCCATTCGCGCTTTCAAGCCTGAACAAATCGAAGAGGCTTAATTCCATGGTTGAACACTATCTCAGCATTCTGATCACAGCGATCTTTATTGAGAATCTCGCATTATCGTTTTTTCTCGGCATGTGTACGTTCTTAGCGATCAGCAAGAATGTCAAAACGGCCATCGGGCTCGGCATCGCCGTGATTGTGATCCAAGCCATCACGGTGCCGGCCAATCAGCTGATTTACTCGTTTCTGCTGAAGAAAGGGGCCTTGGTATGGGCGAATAGCCTGATCGATCCGTCAACGATCGATTTTTCCACGGTCAATTTGGAATTCCTCAGTTTCATCAGCTACATCGGAGTCATCGCGGCGATGGTTCAGATTTTGGAGATGACGCTCGATAAGTTCTTCCCACCGCTCTACAACGCCTTAGGGATTTTCTTGCCCCTGATCACGGTGAACTGCGCCATTCTGGGCGGGTCGTTGTTCATGGAGCAGCGGAAATACGACTTTGTTGAAGCCTGTTTCTACGGGCTTGGCAGCGGCGTCGGTTGGGCGCTAGCGATTGCCGCTTTGGCTGGCATTCGTGAGAAGATGAAGTACAGCGACGTGCCTCCGCCACTTCGTGGACTTGGCATTACGTTCATTACCGTCGGCTTGATGGCGTTAGCTTTCATGTCGTTTGGCGGTATACAACTTTAGTGAACCGTTTGGACTTGGTGGCGGCGTTCTGTTGAAGTTTCGCCCGCCCGTCCAACGTTAACCGAACATTTATCCGATTTTCATGACGAGTTTTCACTGATGGGTTCCACCGTCTTCCTTGGCGTCGCGATGTTCACGATTGTGGTGCTCGCACTCGTGTTGGTCATTCTGCTTGCAAAGTCCTTCTTGGTCGCTTCGGGACCGGTCAAGATCATGATCAACCATCAGAAAGAAGTTGAAGTTCCAGCCGGCGGCAAACTGCTTGGGGCGCTCGCCGAAGCGGGTGTGTTTGTTTCGAGTGCATGCGGCGGTGGTGGCACCTGTGCTCAGTGTAAGGTCAAGATCGAATCCGGGGGCGGTGAAATCCTAGCGACCGAGAAAGGCCATATCAGCAAAAAAGAAGCGTCCGAAGGTGAACGGTTGAGCTGTCAAGTTGCAGTCAAACAAGACATGGTCGTCGAAGTGCCACCGGAGGCCTTTGATACACAGAAGTGGGAGTGCACCGTCCGCAGCAATCATAATGTTGCGACGTTCATCAAAGAATTCGTCTTAGAGCTTCCCGAAGGCGCCGAAGTGGACTTCAAAGCAGGTGGCTACATTCAAATTGAATGCCCGCCTCATGTTGTGAACTACAAGGACTTCGTCATCGAGGACCGGTTTCGTGAAGATTGGGACAAATACGACGTCTGGCGTTACGTGTCCAAGGTAGACGAACCGGTCGTGCGTGCCTATTCGATGGCCAACTATCCGGGTGAGAAAGGCATCATCATGCTGAACGTCCGCGTCGCATCACCGCCGCCGCGCGCCCCCGAAGGCATTCCGCCGGGAAAAATGAGCAGTTGGATTTTCGGTTTGAAGCCAGGTGATAAGGCAACGATCAGCGGACCGTATGGCGAGTTCTTCATCAAAGACACCGAATCGGAAATGGTTTACATCGGTGGCGGTGCGGGAATGGCTCCGCTGCGAAGCCACATTTTTGAGCTGTTCAAGCGTCAAAAAACAAATCGTAAAGTGTCTTACTGGTACGGTGGCCGGTCGTCTCGTGAATTGTTCTACGTGGATCATTTCCGCGAAATCGAAAAAGAGTTCCCGAACTTCAAATTCAACATCGCGCTGTCGGAACCTTTGCCCGAAGACAACTGGACCGGATACCGAGGATTCATTCACCAAGTGCTTTTGGAGAACTACCTTAGCACACACCCGGCCCCAGAAGACATTGAGTACTACATTTGTGGTCCACCCATGATGAATCAAGCTGTGTTCAAGATGCTTGATGATCTGGGCGTCGAACCAGAGAACATTGCCTATGACGATTTTGGTGGTTAGACCATGTCCAGCCTAACGGTCGTTCGAAAGCTTTCGTTGGCTGCGTGTTTGCTTCTGTCCCTTGTGACAGCGATTGCCAAGGCCGAGCCGCCAAAAATCTTGACCCTTCGTGGCCGGACCATGGGGACAACCTACATGGTCAAGGTCTTTGACCCGCCGGCATGGAAAGCGGACATCGCCGCAGAGATCGATGCCGAACTGCGATCGGTCAATGCGCAAATGTCGACCTACCTCAAGTCGTCGGAGTTGAGCCGCTTTAATAGCTGGGATTCAACCGATTGGTTCCCAGTGAGTTCGCAGACGGCGGAGGTCGTTGAGGCGGCAATCGACGTATCCAAGGCGACCGAAGGGGCGTTTGATGTGACGGTCGGGCCGCTCGTCAACCTTTGGAGTTTTGGGCCGGACCCCAAGACACGCGCCGTCCCCGACGCTGCGACGATCGCCACGCTTCGTGAATCGGTTGGCTATCAAAACTTATCGGTTCGGACCAATCCGCCCGCATTGAAAAAAGCAACGCCTTCGCTGAAGGTCGATTTGTCGTCGATCGCCAAAGGGCACGGCGTTGACCGAGTCATTAACGTCCTGAAGGATGCTGGAGCAAGGAATGTTTTCGTTGAGATTGGCGGTGAAGTGCGAACCATCGGTGATAAGGGCGGTGTCGCGTGGAAAGTCGGCATCGAAAACCCAGCGACCGCGGGTCTTTCGAACAATGGATTGTCTTTGGCGGCGGCACATCCGTTAACCGATGAAGCAATGGCAACGTCGGGGGATTACCGCATTTTCTTTGAGGTCGAGGGGAAACGCTACTCACACACGATCGACCCTCGGTCCGGCCGACCTATCGAACACGATTTGGCTTCGGTCTCTGTGATCGCTAAAACCTGCATGA
Source organism: Novipirellula artificiosorum (assembly GCF_007860135.1). Lineage (NCBI taxonomy): Bacteria > Pseudomonadati > Planctomycetota > Planctomycetia > Pirellulales > Pirellulaceae > Novipirellula > Novipirellula artificiosorum. The sequence continues at coordinate 525,405 of NZ_SJPV01000003.1, read as the reverse complement.
AAGCCGATGCCTGGGCCACCGCAATCAATGTTTTGGGCGCGGATGCGGGATTGTCGGCAGCCCAATCGCAGGGTTTGGACGTGTTGATGATCCGCCGTGAGGGTCGTCGGTTTAGTCGCGTCGGCACCGGGTCACTCGCAAAGTACGCTGTCGAAGATCCCGTTTCGGAGATCGAAGATTCCGCCTTGGGAGCCCAGGAAATGAGGCCATGGCTTCAGCGTTTGATGCCAACGTTGATCGTCACGATGATCGGGTTCGGTATCATTATCTCAGCGATGGCAGTCGGTGTAATCTTCGGCGGCAAATCGATCAGCGGATCGTGCGGCGGCCTCGGTGGCAAGAAGAACGAAGACGGCAGCGTCAGTTGTTCGCTTTGCAGCAATCCATCCGATGCCTGCAAGGAACTCCGCGATAAAATGGAAACGGAAACACAAAACGGCTGAGGCGTTTTCCTCAAGACAAGACACGACACGTGAGCAATTTGATCCATGACCTTGAACGTAAACGAATACTTTGACGGCAACGTGAAATCGATCGGTTTTGAAAACTCCGAAGGTCGCGTGACTGCGGGGGTGATGGCAGCCGGCGACTATGAGTTTGGCACCAGCGAGAAGGAACGCATGAAGGTCGTTTGCGGAGAACTGGGGGTCAAATTGCCGGGCGAAGCCGGTTTTAAGTCCTTTCCGACGGGAACGGAATTCCGAGTTGCCGCGAACCAGAAGTTTCAACTGCAAGTGAAGCAACCCACCGCCTACTTGTGCTTCTACGGCTAGCTCGCGGCGAAAAAATCCGTCGCTGCTGCCTTGAGAAACGGTTCACTCGATCGCCGCGAGGACCTCGGATGCCGCGATGATCGTCTGATCGATCATCGCCTCGGTGTGCGTTTGGCTGAAGAACAGGGCTTCAAATTGGCTGCAGGGCATGTAGATTCCCCTCTCGATCATGCCCCAAAAATACTGTGCGAACTTGGCTCGATCGCTGCGATCCGCATCGTCCCAGTTGTTGATGGGATGCTTGTTAAAGAACAAGGTCATCATGCTGCCGACCTGTTGCACCTGGTGCTCGATCCCGGCGTCGCTAGCCGCCTTGCCTAAGCCCTCGGCCAATCGGTTTCCGAGTCGCTCGAGTTGCTCGTAAGGCGGGTTCTGTTTCAACAGCCGCAAGGTCGTGCTTCCGGCCGCAACCGCAACAGGGTTGCCACTCAGCGTGCCAGCTTGAAAGATCTTTCCGGCCGGAAGGACTTGGTCCATGATCGACGCACGGCCACCGTAAGCCCCAAGCGGCATCCCACCACCAACGATCTTTCCAAGGGTGGTCATGTCCGGCGTGATCCCAAAACGCTGCTGCGCCCCGCCATAGGCAACACGAAATCCGGTCATCACCTCGTCAAAGATCAACACGGTCCCAGCGGTTTCGGTCAAAGATCTCGCTGCAGCCAGAAAGTCTTGCGTCGGGATCACACAGCCCATGTTGCCGACCACCGGTTCCAAGATCAGCGCCGCGATGTTTTGGCCGTGTTGCTGGAAGGTTTCCGTTAGTCCTTGAACATCGTTGTAGGACAACAAAATGGTATCCCGTGTGGCGCCGTCGGTCACACCGGGCGAATCGGGAACGCCAAGGGTCGCAGCACTGCTGCCAGCCGCCACCAATAAGCTGTCGACATGGCCGTGGTAGTTTCCAGCGAACTTGATGATCTTCTCTCTTCCCGTCACCCCCCGCGCCACTCGGATAGCACTCATCGTTGCCTCGGTGCCACTGTTGACCAAACGGACTCGTTCAATACTCGGCACCGCTTCGATAATTTGCTCAGCCAGCCCCGATTCGGCCTCCGTCGGCGCCCCATAGCTGGTCCCGCGCCTTGTGGCCGCCACAATCGCCTCAACCACTTCCGGATGAGCGTGACCGAGAATCATGGGGCCCCAGGAACCGATGTAATCGAGGTAGCGTCGTCCATCGAGATCGAACAAATGGGGGCCCGCAGCACGTTCGATGAACAGTGGCGACCCCCCCACCGCTCCAAAAGCTCGAGCCGGGCTGTTGACGCCGCCGGGCATCAACGAGCAAGCACGCTCGAATGCGGCGACGCTTTTCGGGCCGATTGCGGGTTGGACGTTCGGTGTGGATTTTGAAGCGGACAAGGTGGCAGTGATCCAAATTAAGTTTGACGCAAAGACGACACAACCAAATAGCCTACGAAAAACGACGACGATCGCAAAGACGGACGCACCTTGACGTGCCGAGGACGAATTCTCTATATCCATCGTCGGACAAATTCTTGCTAACCGGCGATCCTTTTGTCTGCGAGCGTCAACTTGCTCCATGCTGCGATGACGCTCCGTAAATCGTTGCTTATTTTACCCTCCAATAGGATTCTCTATGTTTCGAGTCTTACTATTTTCTGCCATCGTTGCCCTCTCGCCCGCATTGGCTCCCGCGGTGTCCGCAGCGGACGAGGTTGTTCGCTATCAGTTGACCGAGTGGAAAGCCAAGCACATTCACGATGAAAAGAAAGCGGACACGATCGCGAAAACACTTAAAAAACTCGGCTGCGAATTAAAACGCGAGGAGCACAGTGGCCACATTGACGTCAAGTATCGATGCCCTAAATGGCACGAATTGAAGTTGGACACGCACGACGAAGCTCACAAGTGGGAAACCTGGCTGAAAGAATATGGGTTCAAAACTGAGCACCAACATTGACCTCTGCATTCACCACCGCCCGATTGGCACTCAAAGCCGCATCCGTCGCAACCCGATTCGCGGGCGAATTGGCTCAAAATGTCCAACACGCAACGGGTTTCGACGACCTGCTTCGAGCTCCGTCGTCGGAACCGGTCAGTGAGGGCAAATTGCAAACGATGATCGAGAATGTCGGCAACACGATTCGATCGTGTTTGTCGGCAGCCGGAATCGACGTGAACCCACCGGTCGAGGTCAGTGTCGGCGAAGATGCGAAGTTGCGAGTTTCCAACGGTCACCCAAGGGCGGCGGAAATCGAGAAGCTATTGACGGAGGAACCAAGGATCGCGGACCAGCTTCGACAGATTCAAGCGGTTTCGAGCGTCGATCGGATCGTCGTCGCACCAGCGAATTTGCCCCACTCTTGACGGCAACGCCCCATCAAGCGAATATAAAGGTTGAGTTCGGAGGATAAGCGAATTGGCAAGCAGGTTGATTCGAAATCAATTGCCCCTTATGGGGTTGCGGGTTCGAGTCCCGTGTCCTCCGCTACAACAAAAACACCTTCAAAAACTTCGTGTTTTTGGAGGTGTTTTTTCGTTGGCTCCTTGCTGCCTGCGACGATGGTGCCGAAACGAGACTCTTGGCACCGATTGGAAGGTTGGTTAATCCGTTGGGGCGTGCGTCAAATAAGTTTCGGCACTCCGTTTACCGCGAGGGACGTTCGGTAAATAAGTTTCGGAATTCTATTTACCGCGAAGCGGTTAAATTCCAGAGCCCAGGGTCGACGCGCAGCGGCGCACTCTGGGGGCCACTGTCGACATCGCAGACCGAGAGATTCCCAGCCCGAATTGCTCCTTAGCCGGATTTCGAACCTTTATTGCTTCGCCGTCGTCCTGAGGTGCCTCAGCACCTCCTTGCGGCCACGCTGGATTTGCTGGCTCATCAGCTTCCGGGCTTTCTCGTGATTTCGTTGTCGGAGCGCATCAATGAGTTGGCGTTTCCCTGAAATCGTCGTCAGCGCCACATCAGATGTCAAAAGCTGAGGGTCATCGCGCTGGGCGTCGAAAATCTGACCGATTGCCCGCTGCTCTCGAGCAACTTTCGCCAGTAGTTGATTTCGAGCAGCCTCAAACACGAGCTGGTGGAAACTTCGCTCGGTGTCCAACCACGCGTTCATTTGTATTTTGGTTGCGTGCTGCTTTGGCCTCTTGGAGATTTGTTGGGCGATCTCTTCGGCTTTGCTCAGAATTGACTCCAATTCGTCCAGCTGATGGTCGGTGATGTACCGCGCGGCCTCGCCAGCTGCACAGCTTTCCAGTGCGTCGCGCAAAACGTAGAGATCGTCGATATCCTGAGGATCGGTCTTTCGGACGAACGCGCCGCTGCCCGGGACATGGTCGACAAATCCTTCGCTGGCCAAACGATGAATGGCCTCACGAACGGGTATCACGCTAACGCCAATCTCGCTGGCCAGAACACGATTGACCAATCGCTTCCCCGGCGGCAGGTCGTGGCTCGCGAGTTTACCCCGGATGTAATCGTACGATTTTTCGGCGAGTGTTTGTTCCATGTCGAATTCGTTGAAGGCTTGCAAGGCGGACTGGGCACCTTTATGTTATAACATCGGATAACACGGATCGCAATTGGGTTCGCTTCAGTCGGCGAACTGGGCCACGTAAATCTTAGGATCCTAACCCATGAAACGCCTTTATCTTCTGGCCTTCACCGGCCTTGCATGTTGTTGCATCAATGGATCAGCTGATGAACCAACTTCCACGCGAATCGTTTTCCAGATGCGAGTCATCCCTGAGGGTGTTCCTCTCGAAGGTCATGCGAAAGACGCGAAGGCGTACGGATATCGAATTCCGTCTTTGGTGGTCACGAAAAAGGGAAGCATTTTAGCGTTCACGGAACGGCGACTCGGCCTGCACGATCATGCTCAAAATGACATCGTCCTGAAACGCAGCACCGACAACGGCAAGTCATGGAGCGATGAGATCGTTGCCTTTGAAGATGGCATGCATTCGATCAACGATCCGTTGACGGTGCAACTTGACAATGGTCGCATTTTATTGATGTTCGCCCGTTTTCCTTACGGCAGGCACGCGAGAAACGCAGGTTGGATCAAGGTGGCTGATCTCGGATACGACGACCCGACGACGAACGTCCTGACCTTCCTTTGTCACAGCGACGACGATGGTTTGACTTGGAGCAAGCCAGTTGACATCAGTCGACAAGTCAAACCACCGCACCTCGTCAATGTGAACACTCCCGGCGCGATGATTCAATTGTCGAAAGGGCCACACAAGGGCAGAGTGATTACGGGACTTTGGGGAGCGTTGCCAGAAGAAATCGACGGAGAGCGTCAGTGGCAGGTTGTCGTCGCGTACAGCGATGACAACGGGGAAACGTGGAAGCGAACCGAACCGCTAAAGGACGAAAGTGGCAAAGGATTTCCGAACGAATGTCAGGTCGCCGAAGCCGCCAATGGCGATATCGTTTTGATCAGTCGCAATCAGGAGGGCGTGAATTTTCGCAAAAAGGCAATCAGTCGTGACGGCGGCGCAACATGGGGCCCACTGAACATCGATCAAGGCTTGCCCTCGGTCGCGTGTATGGGTTCTGTGGTTAAGGGGCCCGTGAAGGCGGACGGATCCTGGGATTTGTGGGCGTCGTTCCCCTCGAACACGGGTCGCGAAAACGGACAGATCGTGGTCTCGAAGGACAACGGCCAGACTTGGCAGATCGTGAAGGTCATTCCTGGAGCATTTGCCTATTCGGTTCTGCAGGTCTCAGCAGATCAAACCTGTCTGCTCTGCTTTTACGAAGCTGCCAACAGGGAAGAAAGACTGATTGTCATTCCCTTCAGTGTATTGATGTAGCACAGGCTGCCAGCCTGTGATTGCTAACAGTTGTTTCAGTAGTATGATGCACTCTTGCAGCCTGCACTACGAGGTAAAACCATGGAGATCATTCACAAGCGAGCGTTGCCGCATTGGTATGTCTCCGGTGCGGCTTATTTCGTTACCTATCGAATTGCGGGCACGCTTCCGATCTCCGTGATTAAGGAATTGAGAGAACGTAAACAGCAACTCCTCGCTAGGCCACCGGATTGCCCCGACGACGGATACCGCGGGTACGTTAACAAACTCCTGTTCGCTGCATACGAAAAACATCTGGATCAGATGTCGGATATCGACTGGCTACGAGATCCCCGAATCGCTTCGATACTGCGACAAAATCTGTACCATCACGATAGCAGCAAATACCATCTTCACGCCTACTGTATTATGCCTAACCACGTCCACGTCTTGTTCACGCCGTGTCCGCTCGAATTAGTGAAGCATTCTAATGAAGAAGAACACACGGTCGGGGAGACTCCCGACGCCGGCAGCCCCTTGTCGAGAATCATGCACAGTCTGAAAAGCTATACAGCAAATCAAGCCAACAAAGTGATGAAACGTACCGGCACGTTCTGGCAACCGGAATCCTACGATCATTGGGTCCGAGATGACGAGGAATTGGAACGGATTGTGTTTTACATTCGCGGCAATCCCGTGAGTGCCGGCTTGGTGACTCGTCACCAGGACTGGTATTGGAGTTCATGTCACGACCGATTGCTGCTCGATGGCGACACATCGGCATGGCTTCCGTAGCACAGGCTGCCAGCCTGTGATTGCAGGCTGGCAGCCTGCACTACGATACTCGTCTACAACTTGAGACCAACCCATCACATGCTGAATTCACTCGCAATTCAAGGACTCCGATGACGACAACCACTTTAAGCGGACTCATCGCAGCAACCTATACGCCACTTAATGATGGGGGTGACGTAAACCTTAGCGCCATCCCACAGATGGTCGACTATTTGCTTTCCCAAGGAGTCTCGGGTCTGTACGTCTGCGGAAGCACGGGCGAAGGAATGTCGCTAACGAGTGATGAGCGCCGAGCCGTGGCAAGTGCGTACGTGGAAGCGACAGCGAAACATATCCCCGTGATTGTGCAAGTGGGGCACAACAGTGTGCATGAGGCGTGTCAGCTTGCCGAACACGCTCAGGCAATTGGTGCGGACGTGATCTCGGCAACCTGTCCGTCCTACTTTAAAGTTGCTGACGTGGCGATGCTTGTTGAGACGATGGCCGAAGTCGCGGGAGGCGCACCCGACCTGCCGTTTTACTACTATCACATTCCCGCATTGACGGGATCGGCGATTGATATGGGCGAGTTCCTGTTGAAGGGGGGCGAGCGAATCCCAAACTTAGCCGGCTTGAAATACACCGATACCAAACTGTTCGAGTTTCAGCATTGCCTTGAACTCCAGGATGGGCGTTTCGATGTGGTTTGGGGATGTGACGAAATGTTGCTGGGAGCGCTCGCGACAGGGGCTCGCGCGGGCATTGGCAGCACGTACAACATCGCGGCACCTCTGTACCGCCGAATCATCGAAGCATTCAATCAAGGCGATATCGAGCGAGCGAGGCATTGGCAATCACGATCGATCGAGATGATTCGGGCAATCGGCCGGTATCCGTTTCATCCAGCGATGAAGGCCATTCTTGAAATGCGTGGATTGAGCGTCGGTGGATGTCGATTGCCACAAGGACGTTTGTCCATGGCGGAAACAAAGTCGTTGCGGGCTGATTTGGAAGCGATTGGGTTCAACGAACTTCAGGCCGCCAACCTGCCACTGGCCGAATGACCACAACGACTTGCAGGCTGGCAGCCTGCGCTACGATCGAAAAGACCATGAAACGTTTTGTGCCTATCTTGTTGCTGCTGACAGCCGTCATCTCGTCGCCAATCGCGACGGCTCAAGAATTGCTGTCATGGAGCGAGCTTCCGCCAGTACCGGATGAGCTTGGTTTTGCCGGTCCGTTTGTCGGTGTTCACAACGACGCCTTGATCGTCGCTGGCGGAGCGAACTTCCCCAAGCCGGTCTGGGACAACGAAAAAGTTTGGCATGATCGTGTCTTTGTCCTCACAAGAAGTGGGGACGGCTACGCATGGAAAGATGGCGGCACGCTCGGCCGTGCGGTCGCTTATGGGGCCTCCGTCTCGACCAATGACGGTGTGGTTTGCATCGGTGGGAACGACTCCCAGGAAACCTGTGATGACGTGTTCATGCTCAGTTGGGATGCCGAGTCCGAGCGAATCATGACGACAGAGTATCCTTCGTTGCCATCGCCGTGCGCGTTTTCAGCCGCGACGATGATCGGTGATGTGATCTATGTGGCAGGCGGTCAAAGCGGTCCGTCACTCGAAACAGCGATGACGAATTTTTGGTCCCTTGACCTCTCGCAAATGGCAAGCAAACGTGAATTCGTCTGGAAGGAGTTGCCGACTTGGCCGGGACCGACGCGGGCGTTGAACCTGACCGTCAGCCAGCACAATGGGTACAACGACTGCGTGTACGTCATCAGTGGCAGGCGCCAGGAGGGGCCGGCGGTGGAGCAATCCAGCTTCGAGTTTCTGCGTGACGTCTGGGAGTTCAATCCGAATACGGGCCAATGGCGACAACGAAGCGACGCTCCGCGATGCGTGATGGCGGGTACGAGTATCAAGTTCGGCCAAAGTCACGTCTTTGTGCTCGGCGGGGCGACGGAAGAACGGTTCTTCCAAAGCGACGAACTGAAGGACAACCATCCGGGCTTTGTCAAAGAATCGCTCGCCTACCACACCATCACCGACACTTGGGCTGCAGCTGGCGCGATTCCCGCCAACCACGTTACGACCACCGCTGTGCAGTGGGGTGACGACATCATCGTCCCGACCGGCGAAGTCCGGCCGCGCGTCCGCACGCCGAACGTGTACCGCGTTTTGGTCAATCGAGCAGAACGAGATTTTGGGAAGGTCAACTATGTCGTGTTGTTCGCCTACCTGCTGTCGATGGTCGGCGTCGGAGCTTACGTGGCAAGAAAGAATAAGAATACCGACGACTACTTTCGCGGTGGCGGTCACCTGCCCTGGTGGGCGGCCGGGTGCAGCATCTTCGCAACGATGCTCAGTTCGCTGACCTTCACTGGCATTCCGTCAAAAGCGTATGCACAGGATTGGGTGTACTCCATCGGCAACTTCACGATTCCGCTGGTTGCCATCATCGCGGTTTACGTCGCCATGCCGTTCTTTCGCCGCATCGACGCCACCAGTGCGTATGAGTATCTGGAGAAACGATTTAGTCGACCGGTAAGGCTGTTCGGAAGTGCCAGCTTCACGCTATTTCATCTCTTCCGCATGGCGGTCGTCATGTCGCTTACCGGATTAGCGTTGTCGGTCGCGACGCCGCTGACACCGAGTCAATCGGTTCTACTGATGGGCGTTCTAAGCATCTTGTACTGCACGATGGGCGGTGTCGAGGCGGTGATCTGGACCGACACGATTCAGACGTTCGTGCTACTTGGCGGAGCCGTCGTTGCGTTTGTCTTACTCGTGATGGGGACGGACGGCGGTGCAAGCGGGTTTGTGTCCGCAGCGAACGCGTCCGACAAGTTCCAGATCGCAAACCATCATCTGAGTCCAACCAGTGCGCAAATCGCATTGTGGGTGATCGTCGTCGGCGCGATTGGCCAGAACCTTTCGTCCTACACAGCCGATCAAGCGGTCGTGCAACGCTATATGACAACCGCCGATCAGAGAATGGCGGCTCGTTCCATCTGGACAAACGCCGTGCTGACGGTACCCGCGACGTTGCTGTTTTTCGGAATCGGCACGGCGCTGTTTGCGTTCTATCAGTCGAACCCCGACCGACTCGACCCCACGATCACCACCGATCAGGTGTTTCCCTACTTCATTGCACATGAAATGCCCATTGGCTTGGCGGGGCTGATTGTTGCAGGCGTCTTTGCAGCCGCACAATCGACCGTTTCGACAAGCATGAATTCCACCGCAACGGCCTTGGTGACCGACTTCCTTCGCCCCTTTGACCTCTGCAACTCCGACGGCAGTTATCTCAGCGCGGCTCGCGGCCTGACGTTTTTAATGGGCGTGATTGGAACGCTGCTGGGGTTGGTATTCGTCAATCCCGACATCAAATCGCTGTTCGATACCTTTTTGGTCGTGATCGGGTTGTTCATGGGAGTGCTCGGCGGGCTCTTCGTCTTGGGCGGCACGACGACACGCGCCAATTCCACCGGAGCCATGGTCGGCGCATTGGTGGGTGCAACCGTGATGTTCAGCCTCTGGAAGTTCACCGCAATCAACGGATACCTGTACACGTCGTGTGGAATCACCACCTGTTTCGTCGTCGGCTATCTAACGAGCCTGGCCACTCCAAAGCCAAACCGCGACCTTACAGGGCTGACCCTTCACACTTTGCAGAAACCTGAGGGCGGCACGGCCGCAGCGAAGTGAGCTACCGCTCGGAGTGGTGCCCGCCCGCTCCCGTTGGTCGCTAGAATCATGTTCCGAGAACAAGAAAATCAGTGATAGCTGATGTAGCTCAGGCTGTCAGAGTATGAATTGTCACCTCTCATTGCAAAACGGCCAGCCTGCACGACGACACCAATGACTTCAATGGACGACAACCGCCGAAACGAATTACGGGCCACCTATCGTGATGGGCTGCTGCACGACACGCTGCCATTTTGGATCAAGCACGGTTTGGATCGCGAAGATGGTGGCTTCATGATGTCACTGGATCGTGACGGCGCTGTGATCGACACCGACAAAGGCGTCTGGCAACAAGGCCGATTCACTTGGCTGCTGGGTGAGCTCTACAACAACGTCGAGCAACGTGATGAATGGCTGGATCTAGCCAAGCACGGTGCTCGATTCCTTGATGAATGCTGTTTCGATCCATCCGATGACCGCATGTGGTTCCACGTCACGAAAGAAGGAAAACCCATTCGCAAACGCCGCTATGCGTTTTCGGAAAGCTTCGCATCCATTGCCTACGGCGAACTCTTCAAAGCAACCGGTGACGAACATTACGCTGTCAAGGCAAGGCGAACGTTTCAACGATTTATCGATCACAATCTTGATCCTCAGGGCGTTGTTCCAAAATTCACATCGACAAGGCCAACACGAGGGATCGGTTTCCCGATGATCACCATCGCCACCGCGCAAGAGCTTCGCGAGTCGATCGGCCTAGCCGACGCCAACAGATGGATCGACCGCAGTATCGACGACATCCGCCGCTTCCACATCAAGGAAGACATTCAATGCGTAATGGAGACGGTGAGCCCAAACGGCGACATCATCAACCACTTCGACGGCCGCATGCTCAACCCCGGTCACGCGATCGAAGGCGCATGGTTCATCATGCGGGAAGGGAAACTTCGAGGTGACGATCGACTTATCCAAACCGGCTGCCAGATGCTCGATTGGATGTGGCAGCGAGGCTGGGACACGGAGTATGGAGGCATCCTGTACTTTGTCGATGTATACGGCCTGCCGGTTCAGGAATACTGGCACGACATGAAGTTCTGGTGGCCACAAAACGAGACCATCATTGCCACACTGCTTGCCCATGAACTCACCGGTGATTCCAAGTACGCGGACTGGCACAGAAGGATCCACGACTGGACCTACGCACATTTCCCTGACGCAGAGCACGGCGAGTGGTTCGGCTACCTTCACCGGGACGGCCGCATCAGTTCCCAATTGAAAGGCAACGTCTGGAAAGGTCCCTTTCACTTGCCACGCATGCAACTGACTTGTTGGCAGCTACTGGCAGCTTCCGAAAGCATCACCCCGTACTCACCCAGGCCCGGAGCCCAATGATGAGACTCGCCTCGACGTTCACCTTGTGGGTGCTTTGCAGCCTCTCGGCGGCGGTTTCCGCTGTTGAAGAAGAGCCTAAGCCACTACTCTTCGCCAACTACTACGCCTGGTACCACAATGGCAGTCATCCCGACCACCCTTGGGCCGGGTGGACGCGAAAGGAGTCGGAACAGAACTCGAGGGCGCTCGCCGAGCAGCGTCCCGGCCTGCCGCCACGATCCTCGGCCGCCTATCCGCTGGTTGGGCTCTACGACAGCGCCGACCCAGAGGTAGCCGAGTGGCACGTTCGACTCGCGCAGGCGGCCGGCATCGACGCGTTCCTCGTCGATTGGTGGGGGCGACATCTCGATCGGGACAAGAACATTGATGAGGGGATACTCGTCGCCGCCGAGAAGCATTCGTTTAAGTTTGCGCTGCTCGACGAACGCTCTCAGTTTCACTCCGATTGGGAGTGGTACAAACAAGCGGCCGTCGAGACACTGACGCGTTACAAGGACAGCCCCGCCTACCTGAGGATCGATGGCAGACCGGTTTACTATCTCTACCAAGTAGCATCAACGGCGACGCTCACGCCCGAGAAGTTTGTCGATTTGAAGCGACACGTCGAAAGTCGGGTGGGTCCGGTCTACTGGATCGTCGACAAGATTGCCCATCAACACGCCGCCCAGCGTGCCGGCGATGCGGACAAAGAGAAGCACATCCCCGCCGACTGGCTGGCAACGCCGGGGATCGATGCGTTTGGATTCTACAGCACCTTCAGTCATTTCCGCGCGCACCGCTACGAAGATCTCGCGGGTAAGTACAAGTACTTGACGGATCAGGCCCATGATGCCGGTAAGAAAATGCTGCTTCCCGTCCACCCAGGTCACAACAATTCTCGGTTTCGAGAGGATCCCTACGTCATGCCCCGCCTCGACGGACAGACGTTGCGAAACTATCTAAGAGCCGCCAGCGATGCGGGTGCCGACTTCCTGATGGTGACCAGTTGGAACGAGTGGCCCGAGACCACGGTCGTCGAGCCATCGAGCAACTGGCCTGACCCCTATCACTACCTGCGCATCCTGGCAGAGTGGAAAGAAAAGGCGTTCCACGTGCCGCCTGCCCCGCTGGAGCAACGAGGGGAGAGTGATAGCCAACGCTTGGCCAACCAGACTTGGCGAAGCGTTTCTCCTGACCCCGACGCCCTGCCTTCCCATCTGCAGACGGTGGTGGCTGACACGCACGAGGCATCACTCCAGGTTCGTGAGCACGCACTGCGCAAAACGATCGCCAAGGATTCCTGCTGGCCGCAGGGTGCCTGGGGCGACACGATGTGGGCCCTCGCCGCTTTGTCGCTAAACGAGAAGGTAGACGATGCCAATGAACGACTGTTGAAACGGGCAACAGATTACGTCAATCTGAAACGCCAAAATGTGGCGACATCGGCGTTTACTCCGGAACAGGCTAAGGAAACACCCTGGGCCTACTTCGCCCTGACCGACTATGTCAGAATCCTCTGCCTATTCCACGCCAAGAGTGTGCATTATCCCGGCCGCCTTCACCCCGAGACGGAAGCCACAATGAAAGAGGCCCTCTGGTTCTGGGCCAAGGCCGATAGCAAAGTAGCGGACGCGTCTCTGGAAAACCTATTCGTCCTGCGCGGCACCGAGAACCACGACCTGACACGGCGTCCCAACGATTACCTTGTCGCTTCGATCTTAAAGGACGACCCGCTCTTCGGCGACCGACTTTTCGACGACGGCCACAACGCAGCGGAACATGCCGCTGCGTACGAGGCGTTCTTCCGTGAGTGGCCGCGCCAACGGGCAATAGCAGGTTTGTGGTTCGAAGTCGGGTCGGACACCTACCAGAAGTACTCCTGGCCGGCTCTCATGAACCTGCATGAACTCGCGCCAGATCCCGTCGTCAGAAAACGGTTCGGCATGCTGCTAGACCTCGCTTTCATCGAAGAAGCACAGATCTCCGTTCAGGGCCGTCGCGGCGGGGGTCGCAGCCGAGCCAGCTACGGTGAGAACAATTTTGAATCCTACAAGAATCTTCTCTATGCGCCCGATGGCGCTCACGCCGAATCGAGTCATTCAAAGGCGCTGGAGTCGTGCCGCTACCAATTGCCCGCGGCGGCGATCCTGTTGCGTAAGGTCGAGCTTCCTGCTCGGTCGAGTTTTCAAATCACAAACCGTGTACTCGGTGAACTTGCACCGGGTGGTGCCGACGAGGGCGAAGGCACTCGGTACTGTGCAGACTCGGCATTAGTGAATTACGCCCATCGGACACCGCATTACCTGATGGGCAGTACCCTGCAGAACCCGGCGCTGAGCATGCCAAACCCGAAAGCCGGTAAGCCAACGCTGAAATACGGCGGGATATCCCGACAGAAACGGTGGTGTGGGATCCTCTTTGAGGACCCCGCAAACGATGAAGTCAGCGCCGTCTATCCGGTCATTGAAAAAACGCGCGGCGGCCGCCCGCAGCACTCGCATTGGAGCGTCCAGCATGAGAATGTCCTTTTGATTCAACGCATCGCACCTGAGACTGCCCATCGCATAGGGTCCTACAGCACGGGTAAAATCAAGATCCGTTTCCAGGGCCAGAACTTAGAAAAGAGGGAACAAGACGGCTGGATCTTTGCCAACAACGGAAAGGCATTTGTGGGCGTGAAGTTTCTGGACGGCGATTACGGTTGGGACGAAGCGAATGTGGAGGCGGCACCCATTAACTTCAACGGATCCACCGACAAGTCACGCATCCTGTTTCATGCCGGTGACATCACGACTCACGGATCCTTTGAAGAATTCCGTGCCGACCTGCTCGCCAACCGCCTTGTCGTGACCAAGGACAAGGTGGAGTATTGTTTTCGAGCCTCGGAAAAATACGTCGAAAGTTCACTGTTCGATGGCGATCACCTCGAGCGATTCCGATTGCCACGAATCGACGGAGAGCCCATCAACCTGCGTCCTCCGATGACCTATCAAAGTCCCTATCTGAACGGAGCGTTCGGCAGCGACCGAATCGTCGTGACGGTCGGCCCCGTGAAACAGATCCTGGATTTCTCAATGTAGAAGCAACGTTTACTGGATGCTGCCGGTCCACGATCAGGCGGTCGACCAACGTATCGACCACTTCCATCTCGATAGGGTTCCGCGCTCGTGCTCCGAAATCGATGCAAGTATTAAGCTCTTCGCTGCGGACGTGGCGAGTCAATGGGCGATGCAGGCATAGGAGTTGCACGCACTTTCTCACTGGCGTTCTCGACGATTACACGAACAGGCTAGGATCAAGAACGATCCTGTTTCGTGGTTGATTGTTCGCCCGCGTCATCATCACGATCGTGCGTATCTGTCACACGGAAGATCGACAGAGTGCCATAACGCACGGAACGTGATGATGTTCTTCGCACGGTGATCTTTTTTTGGGGGGGGGACAGAAGATGAAGGGTCGATCACTCTGGGGAAAAAATCGTTCGATATCTTTGCTTCATCGAACACGATTAGTTCAACGGCGAAAGCTCAATTCGCGCCATTTGCTAATGGAGCAGCTTGAGGATCGTCGAGTCTTGGCAACCTGGTCCGCCGACATTGCTGCCGATACGACCTGGGACAACGATGAGGTTCACCTCGTCGCTGAGGACATCACCGTCCTAGATGGGGTCACGCTGACGATCGAACCAGGCACGATCGTGCAGTTCTATAACGGTCTGTCCGTGCAGGGAACCCTGATTGCGATCGGCACCGAATCGGACAGAATTCTGTTTACTGCCGACGTTGACGATACCGGATTCGATGGTGAATTAGGTACACCCGATGATGTGGAACCCGGCGGTACCGCTGGAGGATATCCAGGCTATTGGGAACCGATTCACTTCATGCCTGGCAGCACCGGCAACATGATGCAGTTTGTCGAATCACGGTACGGGGGGTATGGTCGCGAAGGACAGATTGTGGTCGATCAGGCGGAACTGACATTGACCGACAGCCGATTGCTAAACGGTGACACGGGGATGCGAATCACCGGCGCAAATCCGATCATCTCGAATGTTCATGTCGAAGGGCATGTGCGAGAAGCCTTTGTCATGGACCTGGCGTCGAACCCAGACTTTTCCGCGGTCACGACGGAGTCAAATGGCCTCAATGGCGCTGGGCTGACCGGCGGTGAATTGCCCGGAGACACAACCTGGGACGACCCTGCGATTGTCTAGTCGCTCTATTCCGAAGTGACTGTTCCTGAGAATACGACCTTGACCATCGGAGCAGGTCAAATCATCAAGATGAGGTCAGGCGGGATCACGGTCCACGGACGGATGATCGCGGAGGGAACGGCAAGCGACCCGATCATGTTCGCGTCCTACCGTGACGACTCGATCGGGGGCGACACGAATGGAAATGGCCCCAGCGGTCCAGGCGATGCGGACTGGGGCGACATCGAGTTCACAAGCACAAGCACAGGCAGTGTGCTGAACCATGTCGAGCTACGCAGCGGCAGCTTTCGGGGCAGCTATCATCAATTGAGCGTCAATGGAGGCGAGTTGACGCTGAGCAATTCGGTCATCCGCAATGGTGCCCGGGGAATTCAGATCCTGAATAGCGATCCGGTGATCACCAACATCACGCTACAGAATCACAAGTACGAAGCGGTAACCATGGATCTCGAGTCCAATCCGACAATTCGAGGTTTCACCGCCGTTGGAAACGGTTCCAACGCACTCGTGCTTTTTGGCGACACCCTTCCGGCGAACACAACCTGGGATAATCCCGACGTCGTGTACCTGCCGTCCGCGCCGATCACCGTCCCCGAAGGCGTGACGCTGACAATCGATGCGGGCCAAGTCGTCAAATGGGGAAAGGTGGTTGACGCATTGACCGTCCAGGGCACCCTGGTCACTCGTGGAACGGATGAGGCCCCGGTTGTTTTTACTGCCAATGTTGACGACTCGATCGGTGGCGACAGTACTGGAAACGGACCGAGCGGAGGCTTCAGTGGTGCCTGGGGACAAATCAAATTGACCGAGACCAGCACTGGTAGTGAACTCGATGGATTGCATCTTCGTTACGGCGGATACGGGTCAAACAGCCATCAATTGTTCGTCGATGGAAGCGAACTCACGCTAACCAACAGCGTGCTGTTTGGTGGAAATCGGGGACTACAGGTTTCCAACAGCGATCCGACAATCCGCAACGTCCAATTCCAGAATCAAAAGTACAATGCTGCCCGCATCGACTTGATGTCGAATCCTGATTTTGAAAATATTTCCTTCGACAACAATGCCACTAACGGAGTGGAAATGCTGGGCGGCAGTCTGCCTGCCGATACGAACTGGGATGATCCGGAAGTGGTCTATGTCATGACCGGGGACATCACCGTTCCAACGGGTGTTACGCTCAATGTGGCGGCGGGGCAAATTGTCAAAGCGAGTGGAACGACCAAGGTGATCGTCGAGGGTGCGTTGCAGGCCAATGGAACGATCGACGAACATGTGATCTTCACGTCGTATTGGGATGACTCGGCCGGCGGCGACAGCGACAATTCCGGACCCACCGCTGGCTCGCAGTCGGATTGGCAAAGGATCGAAATCGCTTCCGGAGGCAACGCCATTCTGAATGGTTTTGAAGCACGTTATGGTGGCCGCGGGTGGGACGGCCCGGCCGCGTTGATCTTCGTCAATGGCGGTGAGGCAACGATCAAAGACAGCGTTATTCGCGAGTCGTTCGTGCACGGGATCCTGGTGACAAACGGAACGGCGAACCTCTCCAACTGTCTGTTGGTGCATAACCGTGTCTCAGGGATGGAGGTGATTGGAACCTCCCAGGTAATCGCGACTAACAACACGATCGACCATAGTCGCAACGGGGTCCGCCTGGGAGGAGGAGACGTTACGCTGACCAACAACGTGATAACCGGCCCCCTTGACAATAGTCCCACCGAAAAACCAGCCGGGATCTTAGTGTTTGAGGGTTCCAGTCTGGTGGCGAACTTTAACGACGTCTACTTCGCGCCGTTTCCTAACTACTCAGGCATTTCAGATCTCACCGGCACCGACGGCAATCTTTCCGTAGATCCAAAGTTCTTCAACGCGGCAACCTTGCAGTACAACTTGCGCGGCGGATCGCCGGTGATCGACGCGGGGACCAGTGATGGGGCACCGACTGCCGACTATTTCGGCAATCCGCGTTTTGACGATCCCAACGTGCCGAATCGTGGCGGCGGCGCGATGCCGTTTGTGGACATGGGGGCCATCGAACGTCAGGAAATTTCGACTTCCGATATCGACTTGGCGGTTGTTAAAGTCGAAGGACCGACCACTGGCAATCCCGATGACAGGGTCACGGTGACATGGACAGGCCGCAATGTTGGCACCGCAGTCGCGCAGGGACCCTGGCGCGACGCGGTTTATCTTTCGGTCGATCCGGTCTGGACACCGGACGACGTCTACCTCGGAGAAGTCACGATTGACACCGCCGTGCAACCCAGCGAAGAGTACTCGGTTTCGGCATCGGTCGAACTGCCCAGTGTCTTTCCAGGTGAGTATTACTTCCTGGTGCGTGCAAACTGGCAACACGAAGTGTTCGAGGCAACTGCACTGTTGAACAACCGGGGTGCTTCAACAAACACAATCGCGATGGACATTCCGGAACTTACTCTGGGTGTTGAGGAACGTGGGACCCTTGACACCTCCGGGAGCGAGAAACTGTTCAAAGTGAATGTACCAAGCGGCGAAAGCGTGAGTATTTCGTTGACGGGTGTTGAAGGGGTCTCGCAAGAACTTTACGTCAAACATGGAGATGCCCCCACACGTTATTCCTTTGATGCTCGGGGGATTCGACCGGATTCGGCCAGTCAGGTTGTTGCGGTCAACAGCATCTCACCGGGCACGTTCTACGTCCTTGTCCGAGGCGTCGAAGTTCCCGAGACATCGGCGTTCACATTGACCGCTCGTCTGGAGGAATTGGCCATCTCACGCATCACACCCGCGAGAGGAAGCAATGCCGGCCACGTTACTGTCAGCATTGAGGGTTCGCAGTTCTCGTTCGATTCGACGGTCCGTCTTATCGATCATGCGGGTACAAACATTGAGCCGGCAATGGTGTTCCGAACCGATAGCGGTCTCCTTTCCGCTACCTTTGATCTTACTGGGGCAACACCCGGTTTCGCGGACATCGAGATTGTTCAAACGGGGGGAACGTCGACGAATTCCGAGGATGCGTTCGAGATCGTAACGGGAAATCCCGGATATCTGGTCACGAATCTTTTCGTGCCTAGCCGAGTTCGCGTGGGCAGGGAGTTCGACGTCATCGTCGAGTATGCCAACGGGGGCGACACCGACATCCTCGCACCGCTGCTGGAGGTTCGCACCAGTGAACTCGCCAATTTGGGCTTTGATAGAGACGTTGGAGGATGCACCGACTGCGGTGCAAATACAAGTGCCTGGATCGTCGGAGTCAATTCGACGCAACCTGCAGGGATCCTGCCGCCCGGTTCGAATAACCGCGTCGCTCTACATGGGTTCCCGGTGAACGTAGGGAACGAGCTTGTCGAACTTCGATCAGCCGAATTCCCTGGAGGTTCAATTGACTTCGAGGCCATTGGGCCGACGATCCGTCCTACAGGAATGTCTGATAGTGAATGGAGCTCATTGTATGCCAGCATTCAGGAATCTCTTGGAAGCGATTGGACTAGCTATGCACATCGAATTGCCGAAAGAGCCACGGACCTGACACCTTCGATGGGACGCAACTACTCATTGATCGATGTGTTCGACACAGAGATTTCGTACGCGCTTTCGAAAGTCGGCAACTCGGTATCAGGAACGCTATCGACCGAATCCTCACAACCGCTCGGCAACACTCCGATTCGATTCGTCAATCCAGAGTCGGGAGCAGGCGACACCACTGTTTCGGCCTCTAATGGTGAGTTCCTATTTCCAAATCTACCGGTCGGCACATACGCGGTGGAATTTGATGGTTTTGTTGCTGCTGATCCCCGTGAAGTCGTGGTGCCGGACGGTGGCCTATCCGATTTGAGTCTTGTCGCCTCGACCGCAGCATCGATCCGTGGGAGCGTCATGCGGGCTGCAAGCGGCATCCCGGTGCCCGATGCACTTGTGACCGTGACCGATGAAGCGGGAAACGTCTTCGCGGATACAACGGGCTTCGCAGGTCAGTATGAGTTCAACTCGCTTCCTTCGGGCACGTATGACGTTTCCGTCAGCGTCGATTCATTCGTTACTGCAAAGCTCAACACCGGTCGCCTGAATGCCGGCGATCAACAACACAATAGGAACTTGATCCTCGAGAAAGGAGGATCGATCCAGGGGGCAGTTACCGGGACCAGTGGGCCGATCGAAGGTGTCAATGTCACGGTGTTCGACACAGAATACAACGCGATCACGACGACTACCTCGGATACGGGCCAGTTCACTCTGACCGGCGTGCCACCCGGTACCCTGTCAGTGATCGCTGCCACCAACGGTCTAGCTGAACTCGAGCAGATGATTCAGATCGGATCAGGTGAAATCGTCACTGGCGTCGACTTCGCAATGACCACCGGTGGAGGAGTGAAAGGAACCGTCACGCTTGCTCGCGACGGATCTGCACTGGAATATGGATTCGTCTCGATCGAGAGTCCTACTCGATCCTTTACCACACAGGCGGACTCGGAAGGGAATTTTGAATTGGATGGTCTGCCCACAGGCCAGTACACGGTATCAGTCGTAGCGACAAACTTTGTGCAAGACGAGTTGACGGTTCAAGTGAAAGCTGGCGAGGTATCGTCGATCGATGTACAGCTATTAGACTACGGTGCAATTCGTGGTAGCGCGGTTGAGGCGGCAACGGGCAATCCACTAGTTGGCGTGTCTGTCTTCTGCTCAACCAGCGCCGGAGTCGTGCAGACAACGGTCACTGACTCCAACGGTCACTACGAAGTAGCCGATCTTTCGTTCGGAACCTACACCGTTGCCCTAGGGGACATAAACGGCCCGGGACTTCAGAGTCGCGAGACCACCGTTGACGAGAACAACTCGCCGACCGTCGACTTCAGTGTATCGATAGCAGGTCGCATTTCGGGCAAGGTCTTGGCTGCGGACGGTTCCACCCCGAACGCGCGAGCAGCAGTCAACCTCGTTTCCGATGGCGCGATGTTGACGTCGACGCTCTCCAATGAAGACGGAAATTATACATTTTTCCTGACGCAACCGGGCACCTATCAAGTCGAGGTCAACACCGAGGAATTTGGCTTTATTCCTCAATCCAACATCGAGTTATCGGCAGGAACGGATATTGATGGCATCGATTTCCAAGCCGGATCTCGCGTGATTTCAGGAGTCCTCCTGGATGCCGCGACGGGAGATCCGATACAGGGTGGTCGAATCGTCGTCCGTTCGCTGGATGCTAATCTGGTCGCGCCATCGCGAATCCGCGCGGCAACCGATTCATCGGGGAATTTCCAGGTTATCGGATTAACGACTGGGACTTATCGACTGACCGCTGGCGCTGACCATTTCGGTCGGACGTCGGTGGACATTGACGTCGGTGCCGAGGATCCAGCGGCTTTAAGCCTTGAGTTAGGCCCCCAAACGCGTCTTCGCGGAACAATCCGTGATGCCACGACAAACCAAGTCATTGCCGAAGCGTCCGTGTTCTTGATCGACCGAACGAACTCGTCAATCGTTGGGATCACAATTTCGGACGCGGATGGCGAATTTGAGGTATTCGATGTACCGGTCGGCGATTTCGAGGCCATCATCGTCGCAGATGGACACGAAACTCTCATCACATCGGTTTCCGTCGCGACTGGCCAGCAGCATGACAACATCCAACTCAATCCATCAACGATTCAAATAAGGGGTAAAGTGACCAACGGGGTTTTCCCATTGGCGAACGTGGACATCTCCGCAGTCGATCCAGAGTCTCGCCTTCTCGGTACGGCCACCACCAACTCGGATGGAACATTCACACTGAATTCGCTTCCACCAGGTCCGATTTCACTGACAGCTTCAGCGGGTGGGTACTTCCCCTCCGCCTCGATTGAGATGGTTGCATCAAGGCATACAACGCTGGTTGGGCAGGACTTCGTTCTTACGCCCGCCGTAATCTCTGCGTACCCGGAGCCGTCCTCGGCTGCGGGCTTCGAGAGCCATGCATCGATGTCGATGCCGTCGGCCTCAACCTTTGCGGTTGAGTCGTCGCTGTCGGCGGCCAACGCGACTGAAGCCGGATTTGGTGACACGGGCGGTTGGTGGTCTGCGCTTCTGAATAAACTCAAAGGCCTCAGACGCTCTGACAATCAAATCAAGGAAGAAGACCTTTTCGGGAAGCTCAGCAATCCCAATTGTCGCGAGGAGGCAAAACGTGCGCTCGCACTGGTTCGCGCAACGGAGAACCGGTATTCGGATTGGGAATTCGTAACCAACGTGATCACAAGTCCGTCGACGATCATTGCTGATATTGGGCCGGCGGTGTTCCAAGTGACGATTGCAGCCGGAAAAATTGCCCAGCTCTATCTTGATTTCAAGATTTCCGCTGCCAAGGCGGGAGTGCAGGCGTTCTGGAAGATCGCGGACGACGTGTTGGCGGGGGCCGAAGCTCTCCACTCAGCGGGGACCAACGCACAAAAACTCATTAACGATGACGAGTCCAAGTTAGAGGACGTCGTCAATAACATGAATTCGTTGACCACGTTTCTTTCCGGAAAGGCCGCCGACTTTTTTGCGGAAGAAGCCAAGTTCAAAGAAGAACAATATGGCAGTCTTGATGTAGAAGTGACGCGATCAAAAACATTTGAGACCTTCATGCGAACGCTCGGGCGAATGGTAAAAGGCCTTCAGGCTTATGAAGAATCGAAGAAGGCATGGGAGGAATCCACCAAGGCTTTCGCTCGACTTGCCAAACAAGGCGATCGTTTTGATGCAGCGCAACTTGCCTACATCAAGGCGGTTGTAAGTTCCCGCCATGCAGTCGAGGCTTTGGACAAATGCTTGCAGGACAAGCCGGGATCCATCAAGCCACCCGGATCCCGCCAGCGTGATTCAGATGGGGTTGGCATTGGAAGTGCGAACGATCCAAACGACAAGATTGGCCCCAGCGCATTTGATGCGGTCGGATTCATTCAAGATGGCACCTTGAACTATGAAATTCAATTCGAGAATGATCCGAATGTTGGCGCGACACTGCCGGCGCAAGAGGTTTTTGTCACTGATACTCTGGACAAAGACCTGAATCTGGCAGATGTCGAATTCACTGGATTCGGCTTCAGTAACTTCAATTTGGACGTGCCACCTGGACTGTCATACTACGAAACGGTGATTGATCTTCGTCCACATGGAATCGATTTGCTCGTTGCGGTGACGCTCGATGTAAAGGTCGAGACTCGAGACTTATCGGCAACGTTTCGCTCACTCGACCCGCTGACGGGGTTGGCCCCTGACAGCATCGATGCCGGTTTCCTTCCCGTGAATGACAAGCAGCTCCATAACGGTGAAGGGTATTTCCGCTATCGAGTCCGACCGATGCCGGATTTGCCGACGGGTACCGAGATCCGCAATCAGGCATCGATCGTGTTCGATATCAACGAACCAATCTTGACGCCCGAGACGCTGCACACGATCGATCGTGTCGCGCCCACTAGTTCCGTTTCTGCGTTGGACGATATAGTCCGCACTGCCGAGTTCACTGTTTCTTGGTCGGGCGAAGATGACGAGAATGGTTCAGGGATTGGCGCGTACAACCTCTACGTCTCAAAAGATGAAGGTCCTTTCACAATGTTGCTCGAAGAAACTGCGGCGACCAGTCATCAATTCACGGGTGAATCCGGCAGTCGTTACGCGTTCGCATCGATCGCTAGAGACAACGTCGGACATGTCGAATTGAAACAACTCATCGCCGAAGCGATTACGACAATCATTCTAAACGCTTGGGTGAACCACAAGAACATCTATGACGTGGATGACAATGGCAAGGTGACTGCCGCTGATGCATTGTGGATCATCAACGAGTTGACCGATCGCGTTGTTCACGATCCTCATACGAAGTTACTGTTATTAGAGCGCCCCGCTGGGTACGAAGACCGATACCTGGACGTCGAAGAAGACGGAATGCTAACGGCACTCGATGCATTGAGAGTCATCAATGAGCTGGCAAATATTATCGTTCCGATGGATCCAAGTGGCGAGGAAATCCTAACGCCAATTGATACGCTGAGTTTCCATTTGCGAGAAAAACCGGAAGTTGCTCTTCAAATAGATGATGTTGCTTCGATTGATCAAACAACAAACCGAAAAATCGCTTCGCCCAGCGAACTTCTCTCGGACGGTGTCATAACACTCTGCATCGATGAGTTCAGTGAGAAAGACCTAGTGCGGGACAGCAGACAGTCGCCTAGCTCCGAGCTTGATTCGAGCATTGAGCTACTTGCCAGCGATGTCGCGAATCAATGGGCTAAGCTGGCATAGCCGTTGCAGATCTTCTTGTAACAATCGAGGGGAAAACATCATGAAACGTCAACTTCTTGGGGGTCAACCCTTTTCCAGAAAGCCCTGGTCGCGAGCAGGTCATGCTCGTCGCAGAAGGCCCGAATCGCGACGTCTGCTGATGGAGCAGTTAGAGGACCGTCGAGTCTTGGCGGTGGTGTGGGCTACGGATATCGAGGTCGACACGACCTGGACGAATGACGAAGTTCAACACGTCACCGCGGATATCGCCGTAAAGGAGGGTGTGACATTGACGATCGAACCAGGCACGATGGTTCAGTTTGCTGGACTCGGTCTCAGCGTTAAGGGAACAATGATTGCAGTTGGCACCGAGGCCGAGCCAATCTTGTTCACGTCGGATCGAGACGACATGGGCTTTGACGGAGTCCTTGGTACGGCGGATGACGTCAACACCACCGGCAACGCAGCAGAAGGCGCTTGGCAAGGTGCATGGCGAAATATCGCATTCGCATCAACAAGCACTGGCAGCAAAATGGATCACGTCGAAGTCCGCGGCGGCGGTTCGGACTTTGTCGGACAGATTGTCGTCAACGGAGGCGAGTTGTCATTGACGAACAGCCGAGTACGTATCGGTAACGTTGGAATGAGGATTGACGATGCGGATTCCACGGTTGCGAATACATCGTTCGAAAACCACCGCTTCGCGGCAATGTCGATGGATTTGGATTCACAGCCAGACATCAGCAACATCACATTCACCGACAATGCACTCAATGGAGTCCAGGTTGATGCAGGTGAGTTGTCCGCAGATCGTGTATGGGACAACTCGGACGTCGTCTATCGATTGGCGGGTCGTGTTACGGTTCCCCAAGACATGACTTTGACGCTCGCGGCTGGGCAGATAATCAAGATGGGCGGCCATGATTCTAATCTGATTATCAATGGTCGCCTGTTGGCCGATGGTACTTCATCAGCGCCGGTGATTGTGACGTCGACTCGAGACGACTCAGCCGGTGGCGATACGGATAACAATGGTCCGTCGGGCGGATCGACTCCCGATTGGGGATATATCGAGTTTACCAGTACCAGTACGGGAAACGTGCTCGACCACTTCGAATCGAGATACGGAGGAGGCGGCGAAGAAGATGCATATCAGTTGTTTGTCAACGGCGGTGAACTCACACTGTCGAATTCAGTCGTCCGCCACGGAACGCGAGGGATGCGGATTGTGAACAGCGATCCTGTCATCACCAACACAGCGTTCTTGAACAACGCTTACCTCGCCGCAAGTATGGATCTCACGTCGAATCCAACGTTCCAAGGAATTACAACGACGGGGAACCGTTGGAACGCACTTCTAATCGATGGGGGTGTGATCTCGGGAGATCGCACGTGGGATGATCCGGATATGGTCTACATGCCCATGGGGGCAATCACGATTTCCGAGGGATCCACGCTGACGCTGGGCGCCGGACAGATTGTCAAGCCATTCGGGTTAAACACGGTGATTACAGTCGCGGGACGACTGTTAGCCAGCGGTACCGAGAATGCACCTGTCATCGTGACCTCCTACCGTGACGATTCGGCTGGTGGTGATACAGACAATAGTGGTCCATCAGGCGGATCGAACCCGGATTGGAGCTATATTGAGTTTACCAACACCAGCACGGGAAGCGTGCTCGACCACTTTGAATCGAGATATGGAGGTGATGGTGAAGGTAAGTATCAGTTGTTTGTGAACGGCGGTGAACTCACACTGACGAATTCGGTCCTACGTCACGGGACGCGTGGGATACGGATCGTCGAAAGCGATCCCGTCATCACCAACACTGCGTTTCTGAACAATGCATTCCTCGCCGCCAGTATGGATCTGGCATCGAATCCAATGTTCCAAGGTATTACGACTGCGGGAAATCAATGGAACTCAGTTCTTGTTGATGGTGGCACATTGCCTGGGGACACAGTATGGGATGATCCAGACATTGTTTACACACCCACAGGCGAAATCACTGTTCCGGTTGGCACAACGTTGACGCTTGCTGCGGGTCAAGTTGTCAAGATGGGGTTTGCTGGTAGCCGCATTGGGGTTGATGGCACGCTTCTCGCCAATGGAACGGAAGACGCCCCGGTGATCTTCACCTCTCTCACTGACGATTCCGCAGGTGGCGATACGAACGACAACGGACCTTCAGGCGGGTGGAGCCGGAGTTGGCAACAAATCGAATTCACTGACACCAGTACGGGAAGTGAACTCAATCATATCGAGCTGAGGTACGGTGGAGCGGCCGATGCGGGGAGGACCCAGTACCAATTGTACGTCAACGGAGGAGAACTCACCCTGAACGATGCCGTGATCCGGGGCGGAATGCATGGGATGCGAATCGTTGAGAGTGATCCCGTCATCAACAACATCACATTTTTGAATAACGAGTTTCATGCCGCCAGCATGGACCTGAAATCAAATCCAACCATTCGGGGAGACATCCGGGTGGATGGAAATCGGTTGAATGGGTTACTGGTTGATGCCGGCACAATCGATTCGGATGCGACCTGGGACGATCCGGGGATCGCCTATGTACCGACCGGTCGAATCACGGTGGCGGAAGACGTCACGCTAACAATCGCCCCAGGGCAAGTCATCAAATTCCTTGCGGGTGAACCGATTGAAGTCGGCGGTCGCATGCTCGCGCAAGGCACCAGCGATGAGCACATCGTTTTCACGTCCGTCGTCGACGATTCCGTCTTGGGCGACACCAATGACAATGGTCCGAGCGGAGGCTGGGCCGGCGTGTGTGCGGGATTGAGCTTTCTGGCCACCAACACAGAGAGTCATTTGGATTATGCTGAGATTCGCTTCGGCGGATCCGGTGATCTGCGCGCAAATGTTGCCGTCGGTGGCGGACAACTGTTGTTTACGAATAGTGTCACCCGTCATTCGGCCGAACATGGTCTGTTGACGCACAACACCGGTCACCTGAAAATCAACAACAGCATTTCACGCGACAACTTGTTTGGAGTCTTCGCAATCGGAGACTCCACGGTTGTGGCGACGAACAACAATTTTGACGCTAACAGGTTCGGCGTGTATGCCAATGCTGCAACCGTGGATCTGACCAACAATCTGATTACCAACAACACGAACCACGGCATCTTTCTCGCGGAAAATGCGACGATCAACGCCGCTTTCAACAACGTGTTCAACCCTGGTGCCGTGAACTACGGTGGCTTAGAAGACCGGACCGGCACCGATGGCAATCTCTCGGCAGATCCTCGTTACTTCAGTCATCCGAATCGCCAATACCAGTTGCGCGGCGGTTCACCCGTGATCGATTCGGGGACGAGCGACGATGCGCCGATGGTGGATGCCGTTGGCAATCCACGATTCGATGATCCGAACATGATCAACCGTGGTGCGGGAGCGAAGCCTTACGTTGACCTTGGCGCGTTGGAACGACAAGAGACTTCCACGTCGGACGTCGATCTGATGGTCGTCTCAGTCGCCGGACCGGCGAGCGGATTGCAGGACGAGGTGGTGACAGTGTCGTGGACGGGTCGCAATCACGGAATCGCTCCTGCGATCGGACCATGGCGAGACGCCGTGTATCTGTCGGCCGACCCAGTGTGGACACCCGACGATCTGCTTCTCGGCGAAGCGAGTTATGCCGGGACACTCGATGCGGGAGTTGAGTATTCATTGTCAAAGGCTGTAACGCTTCCCGGTGTGGTACCGGGAGACTACTATTTCCTAGTGCGAGCCAATTGGCAGCATGAGGTTTTTGAAGCAACCGCACTGCTAAACAACACTGGCGCTTCGACAGACACCGTGCAAATGGATGTGCCTGAGTTGACGTTGGGAATCGCAAAAACCGGAACGCTCGCAGGAACCGGCGATGCCAAGCTCTTCAAGGTCAATCTGACAAGTGGCGAAAGTCTTTCGGTAAATCTTGACGGCGATGAGAACGCAGTAAACGAGCTCTACCTCAAGTATGGCGATGCCCCGACACCGCAGGTCTTTGACGCTCGCGGAGTCCGGGTAGACTCCGCGGACCAAGTTGTTGCGATCAACAATACAAACTCCGGAATGTACTACGTCTCAGTCATCGGAACAGATGTCAGTTCACCACAGACGTTTACCGTCACAGCAGATCTCGCATCGCTGGGGATTTCAACGATTTCTCCGCAGCGCGGCAGCAACACGGGGCAGACGACGATCGTCGTTAGCGGGTCGCAGTTCGCATCCGACGCATCGGTGCGATTGATCGATAGCCAAGGCACCCAAATCGAGGCGTTCGACAACTTTTTCAGTGATAGCGGATTGATCTCCGGTACATTCGATCTCGCCGGGGCGACGTTGGGTCCGGCGGATGTTCAAGTTGTCCAACCGGATGGCACAACCACTGTGTTAGAAGATGCGTTTGAGGTGATTGCCGGCGTTCCTGGTCAGCTTGAGGTCAGCTTGGTCGCGCCACAGCGAATGCGTCTGGGCCGAGGCTTCGAAATTCTGATCGACTACGAAAACCGTGGCGACACCGATCTGATCGCTCCCATTCTGACATTGACCTCGACTGGAATCGACGAACTGCTCATCAGCCCGGATTCCGAAGGCTCAACGCGCTTGGACTTGATCGCAACCAATGACGAGGGTCCCGCTGGAATCCTTCCACCCGGCGCCAAATCACAAATCACGGTTTACGGATTGTCTACCGACGCAGGCACAGAAACCTTTGAGCTAAGCCAACAGCTTACGTCTGACTGGACGATTCCCTGGGACACTCTCAAGCCGACGCTAAAGCCAGAGAAAATGGCCGATGCCGAGTTTGAGTTGTTCTTCAATCAGCTTCGGGCACAAATTGGCGAAACCGGAGAAGGCTATGCTGAAAGGCTCGCTCACCACACGACCTTGTTGCCTCAGAAAATGGGCGACAACTTTGTTCTTGCGGATGTTTTCGGTCTGGAATCTCTGCAAGCTCGCGCCGAATTGACAACCTCCGTTCATGGTCGTTTGCTGTTTCAAGAGTCAGGGCTTCCCGCGGGAGATGTTGCTCTGACCCTATTTGACCAGATCAACCTTGTTGGGCACGGTGCGGTGTCGCTGACCGACGGAACTTTCATCTTTCCAGACGTTCACTCAGGTAGCTACTCGCTGGTCGCCGACGGCGTCAATCTTTCGACACCGGTCAATGTTGATGTCGATGGCGTGGATATTCTGATAGGTGATGTCACGGTCTCAACCGGAAGTTCGGTAACGGGAACCCTTTTCGAATCGGACGGATCACCCGCCAGAAATGTCCTTGTGTCGGCTTACTCCGAGACAGCAGGCTTCTATGGCACCGAGACCGATTCAAACGGAGTCTACCAACTTGTCGGTTTGCCAAACTCCGAATATGAAATCACGGCGGGCGGCGACAACTTCAGCCGAGTGCGCCGTGAAGACATCGTGGTGAGCGAGAACCAGCAACTGCGAAACGTCAATTTGATTGTTGAATCAGCAGCGTCGATCAGCGGAGTTGTCAAAACAGCGACGGGTCAACCCGTCGAAGATGCAATCGTCGTTGCCATGTCGAGTCAGCGTGAGGGAAACTCAACGAGGACGACCAGCGACGGAAGCTACCAGATTTCCGGTCTTGCTGCGGAAACCTACACTATCTCGGTCAGTGCGTCAGGTTTCGTTCCTTCACAAGTCGACGGACTGGACGTTGATAGCGGCCAAACACTGACGAACATCGCCGTCAGCCTGAATCCGGAATCCGTCGTCAGCGGAGTCATTACCGATGCCGATACCGGCAACCCGATCAGGTTTGCGGGGATCGTTCTACTCGATGGTGACGACGTCATCACTGCGGCTCAAGCGAATTCAGATGGCCAGTATGAAATGGCAAAAGTTCCCGCGGGGAGTTTTCGGTTGCTGTTTACGGCTAACGGTTACCTCGACAGAACCGTAAACATCGTTGTCGGCGAAGAGGAATCGCTGACCCACTCGCAAAGCCTTCTCAAAGCGGGGACCGTTGCCGGATCGGTGAAGGACTCATCCGGACAACCGATTCCAGGCGTTTTGCTTCTGGCGAGTCGCGAGGGTGAAGCAGATGCCTTTGTGACCACGAATGCAGTCGGCCAATATGAGTTCCGTGATATGCTTCACGGCACGTATCGCGTTCACGTTCAGTCGGCCGGCGTTCACTCCATCGAGTCGCGTGAGTTGACACTCACCGAGGCCTCTCCAACCGCAACACAAGACTTCACCTTCACGACAGCAGGAATGGTATCGGGGACGGTTTTACAAGCTGACGGTGTGATGCCGATCGAAGGAGCGTACGTCAAGCTCTTTCGTGACAATCGCGAAATCGACAGCGTTCTAGCTGACGAGAATGGTCAGTACTCGTTTGTCCTTCTTGACGCGGCAACCTACACGATCGCAGCAACCACACCCGATCTAACGTTCTCCTCAATGAACAATGTCGACATCAGCGGTGGATCGCACCATGAACACATCGACTTTGTCCCAGGAACTCAAACGCTACAGGGAGTGTTGCGAGACGCGACGACGGGTGACCCACTTGCCAATGCGAGTGTCCTCGTCAATGACGAGCTACTGGGAATTGCAGGGATGCTTCCGGTCGTCTCCACGAACGCAGCAGGCGAATTTCGTATCGAGGGCTTAGCAGCAGGACGATACGAGATCACTGCATATTCCGATCAGCACGCGACGCTTCAACAAACGATTGACGTGTCACCCGATGTCACAGCACCGTTGGACTTACCGATGGGTCCCGGTCATTCGATCAGTGGCACGATCGTCGATTTGCAGTTTGGCCGCCCGATCGCCGACGCATCGGTGAGCATCTATCGAAAGACCGATGGAAAACGCATCGCCTTGGTCGCAACGGATGAATGCGGTAACTACAACGCTGCAAACTTGGAACCAGGCGACTACGACATCGCAACTCATGCGGACAGTCGTCAACTGGACCTCGACTCCGTCAGTCTATCGGGACCAAACACCCGCCATCATGTCGCACTCGATACGGCGAGTACATCGCTTCGTGTCAATTTGCAGTTCGGTGGCGCGTCGGTCAAATCGGGAAAAGTGGTGGTTCGCGATGACGTTGGACGGATTTTCAACATCACTCCTGCCAGTGGCGAACCCTTTGTCGTCATCCAAGGCTTGCCGCCGGGTGATGATTATGAAGTCGAGGTGATCACACCGGGTGGATTTGCTCCTCCTACTAACGCGGAATCCAGCCCTCAGGGCGGGACCGTCGATATCAACATCACGCCAACGAGCGTTGGAGGATCAAAGACCAACGTGAGCACGCCTCCACCCACCTCTCCGGATGGGGAAGGCTACCTGACAAGACTGACGACGCCCGATGATCTTCGGAAGCAACTTCTCGATTCGGAGATACCTTCGGCACATCCCAAATGTCGCCAGCAATTGATCGAAGCGGTCCGAGCGTTTGACCACGCGCGGAACAGCGACTCGGCAGTCGAAACCGCGATGGAAGGAAAAAATCCAACCTGGGCGGGTATCAACGCCGATTCAGGTGTTTATTGGGCAACGCGTGCTGTCGTTGCCGGAAAGGTCGCAAGTCTTGTTTTCAACACAGCAACCACTTTAAAATCACTTGCGACACTCGATCTTAACAAAGTTGCGTCGTCACAGGAAAAGATAGAAGCAATCAAACTATTGGTAAGGCAGGCGATCGACGTCGGCGGTGACCTCTATTCGTCGCTTCAAAACACAGGGGAACAATCTCGAGCGGGGCAACCCGACACCAGTGGCGCCAGAGCGATTGGAATCGCTGCACGAGTGAATGCTTGGTTGACCTTGATCGGACAGGTGGCTGAGCAATTTGACAAGCTAAGCAGAGTCGCCAAGCAGGCGGGGATACCCACGGGCATTTTCGGTCCAGCCATCCAATTGTTTGAAATTCGTCAAGCCGTCATTGACGCGATTGACGAACCCAAGAAAGCGGACGAAGCCAGGGAACATCGTACTCAGTCGATTGATCGCTCTTTGGGACAACGGTCCTTCACCCTGATGCGTTACTGGATTGCACTGCAACGCCTGGAAGACTGCAACAAAATGCACCAGAACGAACCCGGTACGCTGATTGCCCCAAGCAGTGTACTCGTTCGAGTCAACACTCAAAATCAACGCGACTACGATCCCAACGATAAGATTGGGCGTAGCGGTTTTGGTGCTGCGGGTTTCATGCAACCCCGATTGCTGAATTACGAAATCCTTTTTGAAAATGACCCCGACTCTGGTGCAACGCTTTCCGCGGAAACGGTTGTGATCACCGATTCGATTGATGAGAATCTGGATCTGTCCCGATTTGAGTTCACCTCGTTCGGATTCCGCAACTTTGAATTCGACGTTCCCGCAGGTCTTTCACACTACGAGACAACGATAGACCTACGTCCCGATGGGATCGACTTGTTGGTGCCGGTGGAACTGGATCTTGATCTCGACACGCGCACGATGACAGCCAGTTTTGCGTCGCTTGACCCACTGACCGGATTGGTTCCCGATGATATCGATGCGGGTTTCCTGCCGGTTAACGACAAGACCTTGCACAACGGCGAAGGCTTTCTTCGTTATCGAGTGCAGCCGAAGAATCAGCTCCCATCAGGCACCGAAATCAGAAATCAGGCTTCGATTGTCTTCGGTGTCAACGATCCGATCCTGACGCCCGAGACGGTCCATACAATCGACCGGGGCGCACCCGCCAGTTCCGTTTCTGCTTTGGACGAGGTTGTCCGCACTGCGGAGTTTACTGTCTCTTGGTCAGGAGAAGATGACGAGAATGGTTCTGGGATTGGCGACTACAACCTCTACGTCTCACAAGATCAAGGCCCATTCACGATGTTGCTGGCCAATACGGAGGCGACCAGTTACCAGTTCACGGGCGAACCAGGTAGTCGCTACGCATTCGCAAGTGTCGCAATGGATAACGTCGGACATGTCGAGTCGAAATCGCTCGTCGCGGAAGCCGCGACCGAAGTCGCCCTGAACTCCTGGGTCAACCACAGGAACATCTACGATGTGGATAACAACGGCAAGGTAACAGCATTCGATGCGTTGTTGGTCATCAACGAATTGACCGATCGCATCGTTCATGACCCTCATACCAAGTTGCTGATGTTGCGGCAACCCGAAGGTTATCAAGACCGCTACCTGGACGTCGAAGAAGACTGGATGCTAACGGCACTCGATGCACTACGGGTCATCAACCAGTTGTCGAACCTTGCTGTTCCGGTTGGCCCCAGCAATGTTGGTGGCGAAGCGTTCCTGATCCCAATCGATGCGCCCATCCCCTTCCTGAAAGCAGAACCGGAGGCGGACCCGCGACTCCACGAAGTTGCTTGGATTGCCATGGAACCGAAGCCAACAAGCACATTGTCCACTGAGTGGGTCTCGGACGGCTTTGCCACATCCCGACTCGATTTACCTGATTCGACCGTCTCGGTTCGGGACAGCGAACCGTCGCCTGCGTCCGAACTTGACTCGAGCATTGAGCTCCTTGCTACCGATGTAGCGAATCAATGGGTAAGGAGGGCAGTTAGCCGTTAACGATTCGAATCCGCTGCCAAATCGATCTCGGGAGGGTGCTCGATGTTAAATCTTGATTGGATTTGATCCAAGTTGATTACATAAACGCTGCCAAATCCCATCATCACGAAGTTTCCGCCGCCCGCGGTTAGATACCTGGCGTCGTAGCCCTCCGGCACAAGCAACGTGGCACAGTGTTTCTGATCTGAGACACGGTAAATGAGCAGATCGCGTGTTGCCCGCTCGACGTTGTTCTTAATGTACCGCAATGACTCGACCATGAAGTCTTCGGTGAGGACGATTTGACTCGCCTCCCTTCCGGTGGGTTCCGTTTGCCATGTCTCTCTGATTCGCAAAGGATTGAAGCGGATTCGCAACTGCTCAATACGTTGGGATTGGCTACCTCGTCGAGAGCTAAGGAACCAACACTGTGGTCCGCTCGACGTTTGCAAAGGCCCAACCAGCTGCCTACGGCTCAAACCGACGATCGGAAACACCTCTTCCGTGACAAATTTGGTATCCGCCAATTCCGTCCGCAGCAGGAGATGGTGTGTTTGCGTCAGGAGAACGTTTCCGTCAAGGAACAATATGGATCGCTCCGGTACGATGTCCGACCATGGGTCGTCCGTCCCGACGAGCCGTTTCGGAATTGCATGGGCGACAAGTTGGTTGGTTTTCGCATTGAAAACCCAGACAGCGTTATTCGCGATTTGAATGACATACACGAGTGGTGAAGTTTCGCTCGCAATCGCGGCTTCCGCTCGGTAAAGATCCTCTCCATTGGGGGAACTCGTTCCAAACTCGTGTCTCAGCGGTTGGGGCACTTCCAAGAGTCTGCCGGACGAAAGATCGTCGCCCTCGTAAACAATTATCGATCCATCGGCAAGAGTGAACACGAATCCTTCGCTGCAACGGTCAATGTCGACCAGATGGGGTGGTCCAATCGGATGAAATTCCCCTGTTACGAGATCAAGCAATTCGGGTTGCCGAGTCTGATGGTATCGGTGTGCATCGTTGTCGATGACAAAAACCTGCGATCGAGTCGGTCCAGGCACGAAGCGATTCTTGACGAGGATCCAATCGTCTTGGGTTGAAAAATAGTGTGTACCCTTTTGTGGATCGCTCGCGACGGTTTTCCAAGGATCAAATCGGGAGGTCGCTTGATCGACGGACGGTGGCATCGGGCGGACAAGCAAGTCAGCCGGCTTAGCGAGCTCCGGCACAATGTAGTCCGAGCGAGCGGTTTCAATACCATTGGATGCACGTTCGATTTCTCTGAGTTTCTGGCGACGGTGATACGCGGCCTTCACACGATCGCTGTGGTACAGAATGAGACATGACGAGAGGATCACAATCAAGCCAGCCATCGTTAGCAGCACTCCCGCAACGCCTTGAGCGTACGCACCGCGATAGCGTCCTTTTCCGAATACCAGAGCTGTGATGGACAAGACCCCGCCAACCAAAACGAGCGAGGCAAATCCCATCAACGAAGTCGCGGCAGACGGGAAAGGGGTCAGTGGTAACGTCAGCAGAATCACAGCTGGAATGACCAACAGCGGAATCAGCCAGCCAAAGCACATGCATGCCTTCACTGCGATTGACGCCTTCGGCAATTGCTTGCTTTCAGAGTTCAACTGTCAGTATTCTTGATGGGTTGAGAA
The DNA here is from genome assembly GCF_007860135.1 of Novipirellula artificiosorum. Lineage (NCBI taxonomy): Bacteria > Pseudomonadati > Planctomycetota > Planctomycetia > Pirellulales > Pirellulaceae > Novipirellula > Novipirellula artificiosorum. Next base: position 490,370 of record NZ_SJPV01000003.1, on the reverse strand, counting down.
AAGGGATGATAACCATTGATCGACGCAACGGAATTCGTTTCCAGCAGAACGATTTCCTCGTCCCTGTGGTAGCCCCCAAAATTGGCAGTACAAGGAAACCCAAGGGATCGAGCCACCGCGCCACTCGATAGAGGAGGCATTTGGACCATCCCACTTCACCCTGCTTGACAAAGCGCTGCGCCGCAAGGCTCCAAGGCAACGACCGGCTGGCCATCATCACGCTGGGTTCTCGCGGCGCGTTCGTGCTGTCAGAATCGTTCTTAGGACGGTTCCCCGCAATGAAGGCAGACGCCGTTGAACCCACGGCTCCGAGGATACGTTCAAAGGAGCGATCGCGACTTGGGGTGCCGGAGGTTGGCAGTTTGAAGATGCAGTAGCGTTTGCCAAACTGGTCGCAGCTATTTCCGTTACCCGGCTCGATACGCGGGCATCCGCACTAACACTCGAAGAACTGGAGAGACTGGAATGCTGAGAAAAACGTTCATTGTTGCGCTGACCTTGCTTCACGCACTCGGCGCTTCAGCAGCTGAACATCGCCCCAACGTCGTCTTTTTCCTGGTGGACGATCTCGGTTGGCGCGACTTGGGATGCTACGGCAGTCCTCTTTACGAGACACCACACATCGATCGGTTCGCAGAAAAAAGCGTGAGGTTCACTCAGGCCTATGCTGCTTGCCATGTCTGTTCTCCGACACGCGCCAGTATCCTGACGGGGAAGTACCCGGCTCGGCTGCATCTGACCGATTGGTTGCCCGGTCGAAAAGACTATCCCTTTCAGAAACTGAAGAACGCAGAAATTCATCAACACCTGCCTCTGGAAGAAGTGACGCTTGCCGAGACACTCAAACAAAACGGCTATTGTACGGCGCACATTGGAAAATGGCATTTGGGCGAATATCCTTACGGACCGCTGCAGCAGGGCTTCGATATTCAGATCCCTCGTTGGAACAAGGGTTGGCCTAACGCTGGCTACCACGCACCGTTTCAGTTAGATGGCCTTGACGACAAACAGCGCGAATACCTGACAGATCGGCTGACCGATAAGGCCGAGGAGTTCATTGAGGCACACGTGGATCAACCGTTCTTTCTCTATTTGTCGCACTTTGCGGTTCACGATCCGATTCAGGGGCGAGAAGACCTGGTTGCCAAGTACCAAAAGAAGCTCGAAAAGACAACGTTTGCCGCGGGGCCCGCGTTCATTCTGGAAGGCAACCCAGACGAAGAGAGTCCGCTGTCGCGGGAAGAACTCGGAGCCCGTCTAAGGAGACCAGCGTGGTCAGGCTACAAGGTCTTGCCAGACCGCACCGTGAAGATCAAGCAACATCAGGACAACGTTGCGTTTGCCGCCATGGTGGAGTCGGTCGATGAGAGCCTTGGACGCGTGCTGGCAAAATTGGAGGCGTTGAACCTCGATAACAAGACCGTTGTGATCCTGTTCTCGGACAATGGCGGCATGTCCGCGGCGAACTTCGGAAATCCCGACCGGATCATTGCGAGAGGCCAATTGGACAAGGCCTTCTCGACATCGAACCTGCCGCTGCGCGGGGCCAAAGGCTGGCTTTACGAAGGTGGTATTCGCGAACCGCTGATCGTCCACTGGCCGCACAAGGGTCGGCGGGGAACCGTATGCGACGCGCCGGTGATCAGCACCGACTTCTATCCAACGATCCTGGAGATGGTGGGCCTGCCGCTTCGGGCCACGCAGCACGCAGATGGAGTGAGCATTTTGCCGTTGCTCCAAGGGGCCAAGACGCTCGACCGGGAAGCGATCTATTGGCACTTCCCGCACTACAGCAATCATGGAATGCAAAGCCCCGGCGGAGCGGTACGTGCCGGCGACTACAAGCTGCTTGAGTATTTTGAAAACGGTACAGTGCAATTGTTCGATCTGAGCAAAGATGTTGGCGAACAGAATGACCTATCCCAAGCGATGCCCGAGAAAGTGACCCAGTTGCGTAGGATGCTTCACGACTGGAGAACAGAAGTATCCGCCCGATCGATGCAACCCAATCAGGAATATGCAGACACAAACGATCCATAAAACCAGCTGAGGGACCGTTGGGGCCATCGATGGACAGACACGCTCCGTGGTGTGATCTCCATCCATCACGGTGACGAGTTGGAGTTTTTGGCGATGCGACTTTCAAGCCATCGCTTGAGTCGAAACGTCCTGGGAAGTATGCTGTCGGGCCACGGCAATGGCGCCAATTCCCACCTCCCAGCCCACCAAAGTGAAATCATGCACGATAACGACCGCAGTGATTCTCCTCAAATCCCTCGCCGTGCGGTACTTAAAGGCGCTGGCACGGCAGCAGCAACCGCTGTGGCCGCGCCGTACGTGATCCCGTCGGCTGCGTTGGCGGCACCTGGACGCGATGGTGCCAACGACCGTTTAACCCTTGCCCAAACCTTACATCATCGACCCTCTGACATGACCGCTCTGCCCCGCCTCAGCTTCCTTTGCCTCGTGACGCTACTATTGACCGCAACACTATTGACCGCAACGACGACCGCACAGCAGCCGGATCCCAACATCATCGTGATCATGGTCGACGACATGGGGTGGTCCGACATCGGATGCTATGGCTCCGAGATCAAAACCCCCAATATCGACCGTCTCGCCACGGAGGGGATGCTGTTCACTCAGTTTTATAACAATGCCAAATGCACAACAACGCGGGCGTCCCTGCTGACGGGACTCTATCCTCGAAACGGAGGACGCGGGCAGGACGAACTGATCACGAAAAACATGCTGACCCTCGGCGAAGCCATGCGTCATGCCGGCTACGCAACGGGCTTATCAGGCAAATGGCACAATGGAAAGGCAGCGGGAACGCGCCCCTTCGAGCGGGGCTTTGATGAAGCCTATGGGCTGTGGGATGGATGTTGCAATTTTTTCAATCCCAAGTTACCCGACCCTGAGTTCAAAGGAGGCAAGGTTCGGGCTTTTGGTCATAACGACCGCGATCTCAGTGCCGACGACTTCCCCGAGGACTATTACACCACGGACGCCTTCACCGATCACGCGATTAAAACGGTCAAAGCCCACGTTGCGTCGGGAAAGCCCTTTTTTCACTACCTGCCTTATACTGCCCCGCATTACCCGTTGCACGCTAAGCCCGAAGACATCGCAAAATACAAAGGCAAGTACGCCGACGGCTGGGATGTTTTGCGTCAGAAACGACTCACCCGACAGAAGGAACTTGGTCTCGTCGACGAAAACTGGGAAGTTGTCGAACGTGACGATCTCGCACAGCCCTGGGAGACTGCCAAAGAGATTGACGAGGGTTGGCAGCAACTGCGGATGGAGGTTTACGCAGCCATGATCGATTCGGTCGATCAGAACATCGGCAGACTACTCGATACACTTGATGAGCTTGGTGTCGCGGACAACACCCTCGTTTTATTCCTTGCCGATAACGGCGGCTGCGCCGAAACTCCCGGCGGCAATGACCCGAACCAAATCCCGGGCCCCAAAGATTTTTATGCTCACGTGGGGCCAGGTTGGGCCACTGCATCGAACACCCCCTTTCGCCGTTACAAGCAATATTGTCACGAGGGAGGTATCGCGACGCCGCTGCTTGCCCGTTGGCCTGGTGCAATCGAACCCGGATCCCGCTGCGAACAAGTCGGACACATCATTGACTTCCTTCCCACCTTCCTCGACATCGCCGGTGCGGACTACCCCGACGAACATCCGGCGTTTGGAGAGCAGACGATTCCCCTGGACGGCAAAACATTGTTGCCGATTCTAAAAGGCCAGCAGCGCAAGCCTCACCCTTACCTCTACTGGCACTGGTCAACCAATCGTGCGGTCCGCAAGGGTGATTGGAAGCTGGCCTGGGATCGGCACGCGAAAACGTGGGAACTCTACGACCTTAGCACCGACCGGACCGAAGCCCATGACCTAGCGTCCCAGAACCCCGAACTCGTTACCGAGTTGACCGAGACGTGGAATGCTTGGGCGAAAATGACCGACGTCAAAGTCAAAAAGTAGCACTCTCAAATTGAGCATCGACTTGACCGTTATTGATCAAGAAAGGTGGTCCATCCGGGTTCACTCTCGACCGAGCCCACGATCAATCCGGATGGACCGACTGAAACAGCTCCAAATCCAGAATCTCGAAGCTGTCCACTCTTCGGGCCCGTTTACTCCGCTCCCATGAACTCGCCACATCAAGGACGATTGCGGAACACTTGCAAGAAACGCGATGCTGACGAAGGTGCGGTCGAAGACTCGAGCTCGAAACCGTATTCCGTCATCTCTCGCACAACCGTCTCCGGTGCAATGCTTCGTCGGTGGCTGGCCTCCCGATGAGAGAGTTCCTCGTCAGCTTTCCGGTCGAGGACATAGATACGGCCTTCGTCAGTCAGATGTTGACGAAGGGATGGCAACAGCACGTCACCGTGGAAAAGCAAATGGTAAGTGTCGAGAAAATAGACCGCATCAAGTGGATCGGAGGACAACTTCGGATCCCCCTTCTCCGTCAGCACACTCAGCAGCTCCAGCCCCGGGGGGACTTCGGGCCGCTCGTCCTTTTGCGTCGCCCATTCCTCAAGCACGATGTCGACGGCCTCACCCTGGCACTTCTGCATCAGAGGCTTGATCAGCCTTCGCCCCTCCCCAAGTGCAACAAAAGCGATCCGAGATTGCGACCTCTCACTTGTTGACAACAAGTCATTCAAGATCGTCCCATCGATCGGAGGCATGGGGTCTGGGTCGCCACCACGGAAATCCACATCATTCGGTCGCTGCATGATGATCACAAACGTGTCGTCCTTGGCGTACCACTCTTGTTCGCCAAAACCGACAAATTCAAAACCTACTTCGCGGGCTTCTCGAACGAACGTCGTTTCAGCCAACCAATAGTGTTTCTTCTCACGATCCGCCCGCGGCACCCAATCGACGAGCGTTCCCTTGTGTCGGTCAACGACGACATAGTACCCCCCCGGCTTCAACGCGTGCCAGATGTTTCGCAACATCTCGCGGGGCTTGGCCAAATGGTGATACACGTAGTGCATGAACGCCATGTCGACGGAGTCCTCCGGCAGATTCGGCGTATCGGACTGTCCAAGCACAGGGTGAACCTGTGTCAGATCGCGTGAAGCTGCTTCTTGCTTGAGTTTCTTGACCGAGTCTTCGGTGATCTCCACCGAAAGGACGCCGCCCTGAGTGCCAACGATATCAGCAAAGACCCAGCTATCGTTTCCCTTCCCAGCACCGATGTCTGCAATCGTTGCTCCGGGGCGAATTTCCAGACGATCTGCTAACTCATGGAGCGATGCGACCCGCTGTTGCGAATCGTCTCTTCGTTTTGCAGCGGCCTTTCGTTTTGCAGCGGCTTGTTCCGGTTCTGTTTTCTGGGTGGATTCCTGCGCGGACACGAGTGAAAATAGCAGCAGTCCGCAGACCAAGACGTCGAGCATTCGCTTCAATTGCATCATCATCGGTTGCACTTTATGGAGGGATGTTATAGGAGGGGAGTGTTTGGGGACCTTTCATTGTACGCTGCCCCCGACTTCCGTATCAATTAGTTACAGGGCATGCATTCACGCTGGCATGACTTGACGACGTTGCCGCTTGTGGCAGGATGGCTCCGGTAGGGCCCTTCGGGTGGATGATGCAGCACCCTGGGTTCAGTAGGTTATCATCGTTTGACAAGTCCGCTTCCGCGTGTATCCAGCATCGTGCTTCACACGCCATCGTCCAATTGGCTATTGTTGGGATTACTCCGAATGACGCGACCACGATGAATCCATCCTCTATCAAGTCTACAAAGACGAATCCGAAGAGGGTGTTACCTGAACACCAGTTTCCAAAGTGGGTCGCGAAACAAATAGGCAGCGGGTTCAAGCGAATGGTGCGTCTCGCTAGGCCGCCTCAGTACGAATTGCTGGCGAGGTTTTCGTATGACCTTGGTACTTGTGTCCGATCATCCGTCGATATCGTTCGCGGTTTAGAACTCTGTCTCAAAGCTCTCCGCAGAACTCGACTTGGTGCTTGTTGGTCGGGTGCGGTTGAATTGGTCCGCAGTGGATCATCGCTGGCCCAAGCGCTACGCGGTGGTGAGGATCTTTTACCTCCGTTCTTTCTACCCGTAATTAATGCGGGCGAGCAAACGGGGCGTTTGGCTGAGGCCCTTGGGTTTCTGCAAAGACATTGCAAATTGTTGGCCGGTCCGGCTTCGGCGCTGCGTAAACTGTGGGTGTATCCCATTGCGATTCTGTCGATGGGGTCCATCGTGAAGGTCATCTTGACGATGTATTTGGCGTCCTTTGCTGCGGCGACACGCATAGGGATCCAAGAAACGCTTTCATGGCTTCAGCTTGGTTTGATCGTCGTGGTGATGATGACGACGCCCGTGCGAGTTTTCATGGATCAAGTGCGATTATCGATTCCATGGATCGGCGAGTTGGAAAGAGAGATCGTGTTGCACCGATTCTTTCGTGTTCTGGCACTACTGTACTCGGTTGGCGGACAACGAGTTGAAGCCATGATCCGAACGGCGGTCGAAACGGTCACTAACCATGCTGCGAAATCAGAATTGTTAAAAGCTGCAGAGTCGATCGAGCAAGGACATACCCTTACCGATGCGTTCGGTCACTTGACGATCCTGACACCTGATGAAAAAGGAACGATTGAGGCCGGAGATCTGTCGGGCACTTTGGAGCAAGCGTTTGATCGCATCTCGGATCAAACCGGTGCGAGCATGCTGTGCAAGTTAGAATGGATTCAGCCAATGTTGATGCGAATCCTAGCATACGTCGTGATGTTTTCCATCGTCGGCACGCTTTTGAGTTTAATTCGCGAAGCAACGTTATGAACGTCGAACAAACTCGTTCGGCTTGAACCGTTGGTACGCAGCACTGCGTCCTTTGCGAGAGTTTTGGTTTGATGGGCGGCTACCGCGGAGAACGTTCGATAAATAAGTTGCGTACTACGGCCTTCTCTTTACTCCACCGCTTGTTGCGCTCGCCCCCTCCCGCAGGGGTGGATGGATACCTAAACACTGCATTAGCCACAGCTTTAAAACTGCACGACTTCCAAGCGGGAGCGTGAAATCCGAAAGTTGTTTTTGGATTGTCCCAAGCGGTTTGATTCCACAGCCCAGAGCCGACGCGGCGCGGCACACCCTGGGTCGACGATCCGGCCAGCGTTTTCCTGCGCCGCTGGTGTTCTACAAAGACACGAACACCAAGGGAGCAGGCACAGTCGTTATTGGGAGCATAGCCGCTTTCATTCGCTTTAACGGAGTGACTCAGAAGGCCCCTTGCACTCGAAGCGATATTGCCCAGCGGACAAGGTCTCCGCAGGGCGATCATCAGGAAAGACAACGGTCGCGGTGGTGTTAGGAGGTACGGTGACGGTCAGTTCCACCTTATCCCCCACGTGTTGCCAACCACTCGCTGCCTTGCCGTAACCGGTTTCCAGTTCGGCACTGGCGGAAGTCAGGGGGCCTCCAAGGATCGGCCGAACAAAGAAGTGCTTGTAGCCGGGGTGCGCAGGATCAGGTGAAAGACCGGCAATTCGTTCATACATCCACTGTCCGACGGCACCGTAGGCGTAGTGATTAAAGGAATTCATCCCCACGTCACCAAAGCCATCGGTGTGGCTATAGCTGTTCCATCGTTCCCACATCGTCGTCGCTCCCTGGTTGATGGAGTAGAACCACGACGGATAAGTCTCTTTGAACAGGACAGAGAACGCTACATCCGAATGTCCCGATTGATCGAGTACTTGGGTGATAAACGGCGTGCCGAGGAAGCCGGTGCGTAGATGACCGTCCGCTTCGCCAATCAGCCGGACCAAATGGTTGGCCGCTTGCGTCTGCAGCTCTGCGGGGATCAGGTCGAACGCAATCGCAAGGATGTAGGCTGTCTGAGTCTCGGGTGCATTTTGCAGTTTCCCATTGGAATCGAAGAAGTGATTCGCAAAAGCCTGCTTTGCCGCAGCAGCTTCCTGGCCATATTTGTCGCCATCGGAACTCTTGCCCAGAGCGCGAGCAGAATCTGCGAGAATTTGAACACTGTTTGCGTAGAACAGGGTTGCGAGTACCACATGGGGCGTGTCGCCCTTGTTGTCGGAAGCATACGGTTGGAGCCAGTCCCCAAAACCCTCCACTTTTTCAACGACACCCCCTTTGACGTGTTCGCGGTACCAGCCGACGAGTCGCTCCATCATGTCATAGTTCTCGAGCAAGATCTCCTTATCACTGGTACGAAGATAGACTTGCCAGGGAATGATCGTGGCCGCGTCCACCCAGCCTGGACTGCCGCCACGATTCTTCAATATATCGGGAATCACGTGAGGAATGCGACCATCGCTAAACTGGTCGTCACGCATCGATCGCAACCAGCTTTTCCAGAACGCATGGCAATCGTAGTTGAACATCGCGGTCGGGCAGAATGCTTGGGCATCGCCGGTCCATCCGCAACGCTCGTCGCGTTGTGGGCAGTCGGTTGGGATATCCAGGAAGTTACCTCGCTGCCCCCAATCGATATTGCGTTGCAACTGGTTTAGTTTTTCGTGCGACGATTCAAACGAGCCCGTTCGTTTCAGATCGGAATGCAGGACCAGCCCCTTGACCCAGTCTGCGGTGGGCGTCGATCCCTGGGGCAAGCCCGACAGCTCCACATATCGAAAACCGTGAAACGTGAATGTCGGCTTCCAGGTGATCCTTCCCGACTCTGCCGCGGTGTAGAAGTCAATCGACTTGGCGGAACGATAATTGTCAGTGTACATCGTGCCGTCTTGATTCAGCATTTCAGCGAATCGGATGGTTACCGTTTCGTTCTTCTCGACAGGCAGATTGAGTTCAGGCCAACCGACCATGTTTTGGCCCAGATCGAACACAAACCGCCCTGGCTCTGGCTCGGTGATCGTCTGAGTGGACAAGGTCTCGGTCATTCGCACGGGTGCGAACGGCTTGGGCGTCAAACGGGGCGTTTCCAGTTTTGCAACCGTCGCCACGTTGCTCCAATCTGAATCGTCAAAGCCGATCTCGTTCCAACCCGGCATCGATTGACGCGCATCAAAGGTTTCACCGTCGTAAATACTTGATGCGACAATCGGCCCGCCGAGTGTCGCTTGCCATGCGTCATCCGAAGCAATGGTTTGCACACGGCCATCTTCAAACGTGATCTCGAGCTGCAGAAGCAATTCGGGAACTTCGCCATAGATGTTTCTTTGTTTCTGCCAACCGATACGTCCCGCGTACCATCCGTAACCCAACATCGCCCCCAGGGCATTCTCACCTTGTTTCAACTGCGCGGTGACATCATACGTTTGGGTATCAATCCGGTTACCGTAGGATGTCCAACCGGGAGTGAAGGCGTCGTTACCCACTTTTTCGCCGTTCAGATAAACCTCGTAAAGTCCGCGAGCCGTCGCATAGAGGCGTGCCCGTGCAATTGTTGTCGCGACAGGAAACTCCCGTCTTAGATAGGCAACCTTTTCTTCGTCACTATCAACTTCCGATGCCGATCGGATCCATTGCGCGTTCCAGTCCTTTGAAGTCAGGAGCCCCATCTCGAATTCGGCAGCAGCACTCCAATCAGAATCATTGCCATCTTGGTCCCGGAAACGGATGCGCCAACTGAGTTGTTGGCGTGACAGCAGAGGGGAACCACCGTAAGGAACGAAGACAGATTGATCCGACTCGACCCATCCGCTGTCCCAAACCGTTTTCTCGGCCAGCGTGTCACGAACTTCGATCTGGTAGCTCGTCTGGCGTTCGGTGCCTACGGGCAGTTTCCAGGAAAACGTCGGCATCGCATCATGGAAACCTAACGGCTCCACGAACCCCTCGCCGACGACCAGATGCTCCGGCATTGCCGCCTCGCAAAAGGCAATGTGACAGCCGGTCAATTGCACAAGTAGTATCCCAGTCAATACTCTTAATTTCATTGGTCAACTCAAGTTGGGGGAGTAAAATCCAGAGGACGTTACGCGAAACAATTGAAAAAGGTGGAAGACCACAATGTAGGGCTCGCCGCCTGCAGCGACGGACAGCCCTCTCAACAAGGTCTCCGTCGCCAATAAACCGATATTATGTTTCCTCTCGAAGCCTAATCCTGCGTTTGTGTGCTAGTTTCCATCCGGTTTGCAATCATCGATCGAACAGGGCGGGATTTATGCGCAGGTGCAATTGAGGTGATCGGAATTTACCTCGGCATGCAAGCAGAAACCTCAACAATAGTGCCAGCCATTAGTACAAAAGTGCCAAAGCGTCTGGCCGGAAGTCGGGTGGAGACTCCTCCTCTGCCGACGCCTATCACTGCATGAAGTCCCCCTACCCTAGCCTGACGAATCGGTGGGGGATTGGAGACCGATGGAAAGTATCACCGATTCGAAAGGGGGCGTAGGGAGCAAGTCAATTGGGAGCCAAGAAACCCTCTCCCTCGCTGCGCTCGACCTCTCCCAAAGGGGCGAGGTACACCCACCGATCTCCCTCGCTGCGCTCGACCTCTCCCTTTGGGCTCGTTGTACCACATAAGTTAGACGCTTGAAAAATTTTTTGCACCTGGCCCAAAAGCGTTCCATGCGTTGGACAGGTCGTAGGATCTCTGGATTCCAACCCAAAGCGTTTGCGTCCCAGGATCGTTCTTTGGTCGATCGATGAAGCCGC